>NZ_RZSL01001058.1:0-1150 GCF_003997355.1 Mesorhizobium sp. M1E.F.Ca.ET.041.01.1.1
GATCGCGGTGACCAAGGTTGTCGCCTCGACGCAGCCGCCCGCCTATGTCGAGGAAGCGGTGAGCGCGCACCGGACGACGTTGGTGCGCGAGACGATGCCATCCCAGGCCGAAGCGCCAAATTACAATGCCGACGAAATCCGCGCCGCGACAGCGATCGTCATGCCCTCGCTTCCCGATGACTGGAAGATACGAGACGTCCAGATCTATCCGTCGCGTTTCGGGCCGAGCGTCGAGATGGCGGTCGAGACGAAGGACCTCGGCCTGGTGTCGCTCTTCGCCATCAGGCCGGGCACATTCGACGTGGTGAAACCGACGGTCGCGCCCTCGGGCGATATCTCATCCGCCTATTTCCAGATCGGCGAGGTGGCCTACGCCGTCGTCGGACGAGGCGATGCCGGCGATCTCGACCGGGCCGCCGAAAAGCTGGCCCGAACGCTTTACTGAAACGCCCAATCAAACCGATCCAACCAAGGAGAACCCAAATGAACAGCCCCAATCTGGGATACCGAACGGGCGCCGGCGTCCAGACCGGCGCAGTCTATGACGAGGGCCTGCGCAAGCACATGCTGCGCGTCTACAACTATATGGGCCTCGGCCTCGTCGTCACCGGCCTTGTCGCCTTGGCCGTCGCCTCGACGCCGGCGCTCTACGTGCCGATCTTCTCCAGCCCGCTGAAATGGGTGGTGATGCTGGCGCCGCTCGCCTTCGTCATGCTCTTCTCGTTCAAGATGCAGACGATGTCGGCGGCAAGCGCGCAGGCCATGTTCTGGGCCTTCTGCGCCGTCATGGGCCTGTCGCTCGCTTCCGTGTTCCTGGTGTTCACCGGCACCAGCATCGCGCGCACCTTCTTCATCGCTGCGACGATGTTCGGCGCCACCAGCCTCTATGGCTACACGACCAGGCGCGACCTGACGCAGTTCTCGTCCTTCCTGATCATGGGCCTGATCGGCGTGGTGATTGCCAGCCTCGTCAACCTGTTCCTGGGCTCGACCGCGCTGCAGTTTGCCATCTCGGTGATCGGCATTGCCGTCTTCATCGGCCTGACCGCCTGGGATACGCAGACGATCAAGGAGCAGTATGCCGAGAATTTCGACGCGGAATCGCAGCAGAAGCTCGCCGTCTTCGGCGCCTTCTCGCTCTATCTGAATT
>NZ_RZSL01001059.1:0-1147 GCF_003997355.1 Mesorhizobium sp. M1E.F.Ca.ET.041.01.1.1
GGCGATCTGCTGGGCGCTGGCGCTGTCGCTGCCGGTCATGCTGGCGTTGACTTTTGCGACGCTGCCGCCGTCCTTCGCCGGCGTCGGCTCCGGCGCCTGGATCGGCCTCGCTTATGTCTCGCTGTTCAGCATGGTGATCGGCTTCGTGTTCTGGTATCGCGGCCTGGCGCAGGGCGGCATCGCCGCCGTCGGGCAGTTGCAATTGCTGCAGCCCTTCTTCGGCTTGGCGCTGGCGGCGACGCTGCTGCACGAACAGGTGAGCCCGCTGATGGTGGTCGTCACGCTTGGCGTGGTGGCCTGCGTGTTCGGGGCGAAGAAGTTTGCGCGGTAGAAGGTCTACTCAAAACTTCGTCACCACGCCGATGCCGATGCCTTCAAAACCGCCCATCGCCATCAACGCGGCGGGCGCTTCCTCGAGGCTGATCCTCTTGCCAACCAGCAACTCGGGCTTCAGCTTGCCGGTTCGGATCATCTCCATCATCGCTGAATAGCGGTAGGCCTGCATGCCGTGGCTGCCGCGGATTTCGAGCTCGAAGGCGATCACCTTGTCCATTGGTATCTGCGGGCGGGCATGTTCGCCCAGCATCAGCCCGACCTGAACGTGGCGGCCGCGCCGGCGCAGATTGGCGATCGAGTTGAACGAGGTGGTCGGGTGGCCGAGCGCGTCCATCGACATATGCGCGCCGCCATTGGTGATCTGCTTGACCGCCTTGACCACATTGGGCGTCGTCGAGGCATTGATCGTCGCCACCGCGCCGATCTTCTTGGCAAACTCCAGCTTCTCATCCGTGAGGTCGATGGCGATGACATTGGCGCCCATGGCGCTGGCGATCATGATGGCGGAAAGGCCGACGCCGCCGCAGCCATGCACCGCCACCCATTCGCCCGGCGTCACCCGGCCCTGGTCGACGATGGCGCGGAACGAGGTGACGAAACGGCAGCCGAGGCTGGCGGCGGTGGCGAATTCCATTTCGTCCGGCAGGCGCACGAGATTGGTGTCGGCATGCTCGATGCCGACATATTCGGCGAACGAGCCCCAGCCAGTGAAGCCCGGCTGGGTCTGGTGCTCGCAGACCTGATGGTTGCCGGAGGTGCATTCGAAGCAGCGGCCGCAGCCGACGGCGAAGGGCACGGTGACGCGGTCACC
>NZ_RZSL01000105.1:0-14721 GCF_003997355.1 Mesorhizobium sp. M1E.F.Ca.ET.041.01.1.1
CCCCGAAGGACGCGCGGCTTTCGAAGCATCGGCTCGGATCGAGTGATCAGGCCTTCGGCACGAAAGGCGCCGGGCGCCGGCCGGCGCCCTGCCGTTCCAGCATCCAGCCGGGATATTCGGCAGGCAGCGCGCTCATCTCATCGAGCTTGGCAAGATCGTCGGCGTCGAGCTTCAATCCGGTGGCGGCAAGGTTCTGTTCGAGCTGGTCCATGCGGCTGGCGCCGATGATCACGCTCATCACGAAGGGTTTCGCCAGCACATAGCCAAGCGCCACCGTGGCGACGCTGACATCATGCTTCCTGGCGATCTCGCGCATGACGGCGACCGCCGCCCAGGCGCGGTCCTCGTTGACCGGCGGGAAGTTGAAGTTGGCGCGGCGGCCTTCGCCATTGCCCGGCGCGCCCGGGCCGTATTTGCCCGACAGCAGCCCACCGGCCATCGGCGACCAGACCATCAGGCCGAGCTTCTCCTCGTTGATCAAAGGCACGATTTCGCGCTCGAGATCGCGGCCGGCGATCGAGTAGTAGGACTGCACCGTCTCGAAGCGCGCATAGCCCTTGTGCTCGGCGGTGCCGAGGGCCTTGGCAATGCGCCAGGCCTGCCAGTTGGAGACGCCGACATAGCGGACCTTGCCGCTGGAGACGAGGTCGTCGAGCGCCCTCAGCGTCTCGTCGATCGGCGTCACCGTGTCGGTGCCGTGCAGCAGGTAGAGATCGATGTGGTCGGTCTGCAGCCGCTCCAGGCTGCCGTCGATCGAATCCATGATATGGCCGCGCGAAGAGCCGCGCTGGTTCGGACCTTCGCCCATGACGCCGTGCACCTTGGTGGCAATAATCACGTCCGACCGCTTGACGCCGAGATCCTTGAGCGACTGGCCGAGCAGCCGTTCGGATTGGCCGAAGGAATAAACATCGGCGGTGTCGAAGAAATTGATGCCGGCGGCGATGGAGCGGCCGACGATCTCGTTGACGCCTTTCAGGTCGAGGCTGGCGATGAGACCCCATTGGGCATTCTCGCCGGCGGCGCCGAAGGTCATGGTGCCGAGGCAGAGTTCGGAGACGAACATGCCGGTATTGCCAAGCTGGTTGTAGCGCATGGTGGTATTTCCCAAGAGAAGGATTGAAACACACGAGGGAAATAGGAACGGCACGTTTCGTTTCAAGCGCTGGCGCAAACGCGACGGCCAACTGGCTCAAGGGAACCGTTGGGCAGCGATCCGGCAGGGGCGCAGAGGTCAGGCTTCCCAGGGATTAAGCACGGTGACGCCGATGTCTTCGAAGGCAGCGACATTGCGCGTAACCACGATGAGGTCGTGGACGAGAGCCGTCGCTGCTATGAGCGTGTCTGCGCTGCCTCGCGTACGGCCTGCCGTGATGCGGCCCCACGCCAACGCAATCTCTTCGGTGATTGGAAGAATGCGGTCCCGATTGTCTCTTCGTAACTCTCTCAACCAAATATCGAGCCGGGCCGCTCTTTCGAGGTCTACATTGCGTTGCTTGACGATTCCTCGCTCGATTTCGCCGAGGGAAATGACGCTAAGGCTGATCGACGCCGGATCGATCGAAGCCACCCAGGCGGTCGGCTTAGGCAGGCGCCTTTGCACATCCGAAACAATGTTTGTGTCGAGCAGGTACATCAGAGGTCGACGTCCCGGATCATGTTATCCGGGCGACGGGTGATTTCCTTGTCAAACGCATCGTCCCAGCCGGGGCCGGTCAGAAGATATTCGGCAAGAGATTTCTTCTTCCCAGCCAAGCGATCGTAGTCCTCCACGGACAGCACGACCGCAGCCCGTTCCCCACGAAGTGTCACCGTTTGCGGGCCCTCGGTTCTCGCGCGCTGGACCACTTTCGAAAAATTGTTCTTCGCGTCCTGAAGATGCCAGTTCATGCTACGCTCCTAGCTAGCTTGGCTAGATATAAAGTGGCCGCCCCCAATTATCAATCGAGACGAACGAGTACTGACAGGCTACCGGCTGCCGAAGATCGCCGAGCCGACCCTGACACTGGTCGCGCCGAAGGCGATTGCCGTCTCGTAGTCGGCGGACATGCCCATCGAGAGTTCTGCGACGCCGGCTTCCTTGGCGAGCTTCTCCAGCAGCGCGAAATGCGGACCGGGGTTTTCGTCGGCCGGCGGAATGCACATCAGGCCTTCGATGACGAGCCCGTGTTCCTTGCGGCAACGCTTGACGAAACGAACCGCCTCACGCGGCTCGATGCCGGCCTTCTGCGGCTCGGACCCGGTGTTGACCTGGACATAGAGTTTTGGCGAACGGCCTTGCCTGGCGATCTCCTTGGCAAGCTCGGCGGCGATCTTGTCGCGGTCGACCGTCTCGACGACGTCGAAAAGCGCTACCGCCTCCTTGGCCTTATTGGACTGCAGCGGGCCGATGAGGTGGAGCTCGATGTCGGGGAATGCAAGCCTGAGCGCCGGCCATTTGCCTTGAGCTTCCTGCACGCGGTTCTCGCCGAAAACGCGCTGGCCGGCTTCCAGAACGGGCCGGATCTCGTCGGCCGAAAACGTCTTGGACACAGCGACCAGCGTGACGGCGCCAGGCTCGCGCTTTGCTTCGCGTTCGGCGCCCGCAATCCTCGCCTTGACCGCAAGAAGCTGTTCGACGGCACTCGTCATGCCCATATCCTGCCTATAGTTTTAGCGCCGACGCCGGATCGCCACAGTTGACGGGTCCGGCAATCCATGGTGAACACCGCGACGACATTGTCTCGGCTGCCGGCCTAGGCGTGTCGATATTCAGGTGATGCCGGCCTGCAAATGCCGGTTTCCTGCGCTTCCGGTGCTCACGTACTTTAAGTACGCTCCGCTCCGGTGCTCGGAACCCGCCATTTTCGGCTCGGCCTGACCTGAATATCAACACGCCTTAATCCAGCACCGTGCACCTGCTTTTAAGTGAAAAACATCCGATGGCAACCGAACGATACAATCCGCGCACGTCAGAGCCCAAATGGCAGAAGGCCTGGGCCGAAAAGAAGCTGTTCGAGGCCAGGAATGACGACCCGAAGCCGAAATACTACGTGCTCGAGATGTTCCCCTATCCGTCGGGGAAGATTCATATCGGCCACACCCGCAACTACACGATGGGCGATGTCGTGGCGCGCTACAAGCGCGCCAAGGGCTTCAACGTGCTGCATCCGATGGGCTGGGACGCTTTCGGCATGCCGGCCGAGAATGCGGCGATGCAGAACAAGGTCCACCCCAAGGACTGGACCTACGAGAACATCGCCGTCATGCGCGAGCAGCTCAAGGTCATGGGCCTGTCGCTCGACTGGGCGCGCGAGTTCGCCACTTGCGATGTCGACTACTACCACCGCCAGCAGATGCTGTTCCTCGACTTCGTCGAGAAGGGACTGGTGACGCGCAAATCCTCCAAGGTCAATTGGGACCCGGAGGACATGACGGTGCTCGCCAACGAACAGGTCATCGACGGCCGCGGCTGGCGCTCGGGCGCGCTGGTCGAGCAGCGCGAGCTGACACAGTGGTTCTTCAAGATCACCGACTACGCGCAGGACCTGTTGGACGCGCTCAACGGCCTCGACGAATGGCCGGAAAAGGTCAAGCTGATGCAGCACAACTGGATCGGCCGCTCGGAAGGGCTGCTGATCCGCTGGCCGCTGGCCAAGTCGGTCGGCGGCGAGCATGAGCTGGAAGTCTACACGACCAGGCCGGACACCATCTTCGGCGCCTCCTTCATGGCGGTCGCGGCCGATCATCCGCTGGCCAGGAAGGCCGCGGAGAGCAATGTCGAGCTGGCCAAGTTCATCGACGAGGTCCGCCATATGGGCACCTCGGTGGCGGCGCTGGAAACGGCCGAGAAGAAGGGTTTCGACACCGGCATCCGCGTCGTCCATCCGTTCGACGACAGTTGGACGCTGCCCGTCTATGTCGCCAATTTCGTGCTGATGGAATACGGCACCGGCGCCATCTTCGGCTGCCCGTCGGGCGACCAGCGCGACCTCGACTTCGCCAACAGATACGGCCTGCCGGTGATCCCCGTGGTGATGCCGGAGGACGCGGACGCCAAGACCTTCCAGATCATCGAGGAAGCCTATGTTGATGACGGCGTGATGATCAATTCGCGCTTCCTCGACGGCATGAAGCCGGAGAAGGCCTTCGACGAAGTGGCGAAGCTGCTCGAACAGAAGACGATCGGCGGCCGGCCGATGGCGGAGCGCAAGGTGAACTTCCGCCTGCGCGACTGGGGCATTTCGCGCCAGCGCTACTGGGGCTGCCCGATCCCGATGATCCATTGCGAAGCCTGCGGGGTCGTGCCGGTGCCGAAGGCCGACCTGCCGGTCAGGCTGCCCGACGACATCGAGTTCGACCGTCCGGGCAACCCGCTCGACCGCCACCCGACATGGCGGCATGTGAAGTGCCCGCAATGCGGCCGCGACGCGCGGCGCGAGACCGACACTATGGATACCTTCGTCGACTCGTCGTGGTATTTCGCGCGCTTCACCGCGCCCTGGGCCAACGAGCCGACAGAGCCGAAGGCTGCCGACGAATGGCTGGCGGTCGACCAGTATATCGGCGGCATCGAGCACGCGATCCTGCATCTGCTCTATTCGCGCTTCTTCACCCGCGCCATGCGCGAGACCGGCCATCTCAATCTCGCCGAGCCGTTCAAGGGCCTGTTCACGCAAGGCATGGTGGTGCACGAGACCTACCGCGTCGGCGGCCCGTCGACCAATGGGCGCTGGCTGTCGCCGGGCGAAGTCAGGATCGAGGATGCGGGCGGCAAGCGCCGCGCCATCGAGATCGCGACCGGCGAAGAAGCGACGATCGGCGCGCTCGAGAAGATGTCGAAGTCGAAGAAGAACACGGTGAGCCCGGAAGAGATCACCGACGGCTACGGCGCCGACACCGCACGCTGGTTCATGCTGTCGGACTCGCCGCCCGAACGCGACGTCGAATGGACGGACGAGGGTGCCGCCGGCGCGCATCGCTTCGTGCAGCGCGTCTGGCGCCTGGTGCAGATCGCGGCGGAGCAGCTCTCCGGCGTGAAGCCCGCGGCGGCCAAGGAAAGCGAGGCGGGTGCCGTCTCGAAGGCGGCGCACAAGATCCTGAAGGCCATCGGCGAGGATATCGAGAAGCTCGGTTTCAACCGGGCGATCGCGCGCATCTACGAGCTTGCCAACGCGCTGACCACGCCGCTCAACGATGTCGCCGAAGGCAAGGCGGACGCGGCGCTGAAAGGCGCTTGCCGCGAGGCCGTCGAGATCCTGGTGCATGTGATCGCGCCGGTGATGCCGCATCTGGCCGAGGAATGCTGGGAGACGCTGGGCGGCACCGAACTCGTCGCCGAACGGCCGTGGCCGGTCTTCGATCCGGCTCTCGTCGTCGACAACGAGATCGTGCTGCCGGTGCAGGTCAACGGCAAGAAACGCGGGGATTTGACAATTGCCCGCGACGCGGATCAAGGTGCCGTCGAAAAAGCGGTGCTGGCACTCGACTTCGTGCAAAAAGCGCTCGATGGCAAGGCCCCGCGCAAGGTGATCATCGTCCCGCAGAGGATCGTCAATGTTGTTGCCTGATCCGGAAAAGTCAGAAGCGGGACGCCACTTCGGCCGCGTTACGGTCTGGGGCCTGGTCGCCTCGCTGGCGCTGGTCTCGGCCTGCACGGTACGGCCGCTCTACTCCAGCGCGCCGCTCACCGTCGGCTCGCAGGTCGGCGCCGCCGCCGAACTTGCATCGATCTCGATCAAGCCGGTCGGCACGCGCTACGGCCAGCAGGTGCGCAACAATCTGATCTTCGCGTTCGGCCAGGGCTCCGGTGAGCCGGCCTCGCCGGCCTACACGCTCGACCTCGGCGTCAGCGAGCTGGTCGAATCGGCCGCCATCGTCCAGGTGCAGACCGAAGAGGACGAGCCGACGGCGGGCACGGTGACGCTCACTGCCAATTATGTGCTGCGAGATGCGACCGGCGCGGTGGTAGCCGTCGGCAAGCGCTCGATCCCGTCGTCCTTCGACCGGCCGCGCCAGGAGTTCGCCGCCTACCGGGCGCAGATCGACGCCGAGAACCGCGCCGCCCGCGAACTCGCCGATCTGCTCAGGCTGGCGATCGCCCAGGACCTGGCCAAGCACGGCAAGAAGGCCTGAGGCGTATTGATATTCAAGTGAGGCCGGCCTGCAAATGCCGGCTTCTCGCGCTTCCGGCCTTCGCCGACCGAAGCGCTCATGAGTGGCGTGGCAGTTAAATCAAGGCTACGGCCGGCGTAGGCCGCTTCTCGGAAACCGTCCAGTTTGGTCGCTTCGCGCCCGTCTTCGACTCCGGCTCGGCCTGACCAGATTGTCGGATGCAGAAGCTCCAACCGATCCAGTCATGGTCTTGGTGGTTGCTCTCCGACGTTCAGGCATCATCTCGCAAACGGAAGCCACGAACCTTTGGCGCTCATGTCATGGAACACTACCGTGTAGGAGCCGGAGTTGCGCGCCCCCTTGACTTAGAGCGCACTCTAACCTGTAGCTTCCCGTGCGTCGTGACGAAAGAAGGGTGCTCATGAAGATTGGTGAACTGGCGAAGCGTTCGGGATTGTCGACCCACACCATCCGTTACTATGAGCGGATCGGGCTGCTTCCCTATGCCGACAGGGACCAATCGGGCCAACGTGACTACGACGCATCAATCCTCAGCTGGATAGAATTTCTCGACCGTCTCAAAGCGACCGGGATGCCTATCCGGGAAATGCTGCGCTACGAGGCCTTGCGGGAACGTGGCGTCGGCACGGAAGCGGAGCGCGGCGCGTTGCTTGAACAGCACCGCGAGCGTGTCCGAGCGCATGTGGCCGAATTGCAAGCCTGCCTTCTCGTCCTTGACACCAAGATTGCCGGATATGCAGGGAATGAACAGAGGATGAAAGAATATGACGCAACAATCCCCGAACGCCGGCGAAAGCCGGCTGGAACGCGGCAAGCGGGCGCTCGCTGAAATCGACGGCGAAGCCGGCCACAATGTCATTGCCGCTCTGGCGGACATTGCCCCCGACTTCGCAAACTACGTGTTCGAGTTCTCGTTTGGCGACATTTACAGCCGCCCCGGCCTCGATCTGCGCGCTCGGGAAATCGCCACTGTCGCGGCGCTGACCGCGATGGGGACAGCGACACCGCAATTGAAGGTTCACATTGAGGCGGGCCTGAATGTCGGGCTGACCAAGGACGAAATCATCGAGATCATCATGCAGATGGCGGTCTATGCGGGCTTTCCTGCGGCGCTCAACGGCCTGTTCGCAGCCAAGGAAGTATTCGCCCGATTTCCCGTCCAGAAGGGGGAAGCGACCGTGTAGGAGCCCGGTTCACGGCGAGGGACCACGAGATGGCGCAGGTCGCTTAGGAGCCTTCCGATCCGGGCTTCGTGCGTCACGCGGCCAAAGGCTATTCACCCTCTCCCGGAACCACTCGAACACCTAAAGCGCGTCGCGCTGAAGCGGTTCGGACGACGCGCTTTAAGTCTTTGTTTTTGATGCATGTCGTTCTCCCAAAACCGCTGCGCACTTTTGGGCGACATGCATTAAGCCGGGAACAGCTCCCGAAGGGTCTCGCGAACCAGCTCAAGAAACCCCTGAATCGCAACACACCTTCGCGCACCGCTTGTATCGACAAAAAGGGCCGGTTGCCCGACCTCTTTTTTGTCTGATCTCCAGCCTCAGCCGATCTTCTGGCCGGTCTTGGCCCAGTCGGCTAGGAAGGCGGCAAGGCCCTTGTCGGTCAGCGGATGATTGACCAGCGCCTTCAGCGTCGCCGGCGGCGCGGTCACGACATCGGCGCCGATCAGCGCAGCCTGCTTGACGTGATTCACGGTACGCACCGAAGCTGTCAGGATCTCGGTCTTGAAATCGTAATTGTCGTAGATGGTGCGGATTTCGGAGATCAGCTCCATGCCGTCCGAGCCGGTGTCGTCGATGCGGCCGACGAAGGGCGAGATGAAGGAGGCGCCGGCCTTGGCGGCAAGCAGCGCCTGATTGGCCGAGAAGCACAGCGTGACATTGACCATGCGGTTCATCTCGGTGCGGATCGTCTTGCAGGCCTTCAGCCCGTCCAGCGTCAGCGGCACCTTGATGCAGACATTCGGCGCGATCTTGGCCAGCACCTCGGCCTCGCCCATCATGTCCTTGAACTCGGTGGCCACCACCTCGGCCGAGACCGGGCCTTCGACGATGTCGCAGATCTGCTTCGTGACCTCGGCGATCTTGCCGCCCGATTTCAGGATGAGAGACGGGTTGGTGGTGACGCCGTCGAGCAGCCCCAGATCGTTCAGTTCCTTGATCTCCTTGATGTCGGCGGTGTCGACAAAAAACTTCATAGCGGTCTCCTGAGGATTTTCATGTGCATGGCATGCACCTTGGGGGGTCACCCTTTGATCTAGACCAAAGTCAGGGCAAGGTCACGCCTGATGACGGAAGATTCGCCCTTTGTCGCGGCCGCACCCGTGCTGGTGCCGATGCCTACCGAACGGCCCTACACCTATGCCGTGCCGCCCGGCATGCGCGTGGTGCCGGGCTCGATCGTGCGCGTGCCGCTGGGGCCGCGCCAGGTCGCTGGCATCGTCTGGGACGGCGCCGTCGAAACGGTCGATCCGAAGAAGCTGCGGCCGATCGAGGAAGTCTTCGATTGCCCGCCGATCGACCGGGCGATGCGCCGCTTCGTCGACTGGATCGCGCACTATACGCTGTCGGCTCCCGGCATGGTGGCGCGCATGCTGCTCAGGGCACCGGAAGCGTTCGATCCGGAGCCCTGGATCGAGGGGCTGCAGCGTACCCTCGCGGAACCCGATCGATTGACCGATGCCCGGCGGCGCGTGCTGGAGACGGCCGAGGGCGGGCTTGCCTGGACGCGCTCCGGTCTCGCCCATGCGGCGGGCGTCTCCTCGACCGTCATCGACGGCTTGAGGGCTCAAGGCGTGTTCGAGACGGTGATGATCCCGCCAAGGCCGGTGGTGGCGGCGCCCGATCCGGGCCATGCCGCGCCGGAATTGATGCCGGACCAGAAGGCGGCGGCCGAGAAGCTGCGAGCCGCTATCGCGGCCGACGCCTTCAACGTCACCCTGCTCGACGGCGTCACCGGATCGGGCAAAACGGAAGTCTATTTCGAGGCGGTGGCGGCGGCGCTCGACAAAGGCCAGCAGGTGCTGATCCTGCTGCCGGAGATCGCGCTCACCCATGCCTTTCTGGAACGTTTCCAGGACCGGTTCGGCGCCAAGCCGGCGGAGTGGCACTCGGACCTGCCGCCCAGGATGCGCGAACGCGTCTGGCGGCAGGTGGCCGAAGGCGGCGTGCGCGTCGTCGCCGGGGCGCGCTCGGCGCTGTTCCTGCCGTTCAAGAACCTCGGCCTGATCGTCGTCGACGAGGAGCACGACCCCGCCTACAAGCAGGAGGACCGCGTCTTCTACAATGCCCGCGACATGGCGGTGGTGCGCGGCCATATCGGGGCCTTCCCGGTCGTGCTCGCCTCGGCGACACCGTCGGTGGAAAGCCGGGTCAATGCCAGCCAGGGTCGATACGACAGGGCCGTGCTGTCGTCGCGCTTCGCCGAGGCCGCGCTTCCCGACCTGAAGTCGATCGACATGCGCCGCGCGCCGCCGGCGCGCGGCGGCTTCCTGTCGCCTCTCCTGCTGGAGCAGATGCAGCGCACGCTGGAGAAAGAAGAGCAGTCGTTGCTCTTCCTCAACCGGCGCGGCTATGCGCCGCTGACGCTCTGCCGCGTCTGCGGCCATCGCTTCGGCTGCCCGGTGTGCTCGGCCTGGCTGGTCGAGCACCGCTTTCGCGGCCAGCTTGTCTGCCATCATTGCGGGCACAACGAGCGGCGGCCGGAAGCCTGCCCGGAATGCGGCACGCTCGACCATCTCGTGGCCTGCGGGCCGGGCGTCGAGCGCATCGCCGAGGAGGTGGTGGCGCATTTCCCGGAGGCGCGCACCATCGTGCTCTCGTCCGATCTGCTCGGCGGCGTGCGCCGGCTGCGGCTCGAACTGGAGGCCGTCGCCAATGGCGAGGCCGACATCGTCATCGGCACGCAGCTCGTCGCCAAGGGCCACAATTTTCCCGGTATGACGCTGGTCGGCGTGGTCGATGCCGATCTCGGCCTTGCCAATGGCGACCCGCGCGCCGCCGAGCGCACCTTCCAACTGCTCAGCCAGGTGACGGGCCGCGCCGGCCGCACCGGCAAGAAGAGCCTCGGGCTCTTGCAGACCTACCAGCCGGACCATCCGGTGATGCGCGCGATCGTCTCTGGCGATTCGGAAGCCTTTTACGAGCGCGAGATCGCCGAGCGCGAGCGGGCGGCGCTGCCGCCTTTCGGCCGGCTCGCCGGCATCATCGTCAGCGCCGCGACGCGGGCCGAAGCCGAAGGTCATGCGCGCGGTTTGCGGCGCGCCGCCCCAACCGCATCGGATATCTTCGTGCTCGGGCCTGCCGAGGCGCCACTGTCGCTGATCGGCGGCCGCCACCGCTTCCGCCTCTTGGTGCAGGGCGAGCGGCGCGCCGACATGCAGGGTTTTATTCGCGCCATGCTGGCGGATGGGCCGAAACTGAGGGGCTCGGTCAGGGTGCAGGTCGACATCGACCCGCAGAGCTTTCTATAAGCTCAAGAGACTGTCCCACCGGAGCGCTCACACATGAAGACCCTTGGCCTCATCGGCGGCATGAGCTGGGAATCGACGGCGATCTATTATCGCCTGCTCAACGAGATCGTGCGCGAGCGGCTGGGCGGGCTGCATTCGGCGAAGCTTTTGCTGTGGTCGTTCGATTTTGCCGAGATCGCCGAACGCCAGCATGCGGGCGACTGGCAAGGCGCGGGCACTCTTCTCGTGGAGGCCGCGCGCGGGCTGGAGGCAGCCGGCGCGCATGGCCTGGTGATCTGCACCAACACCATGCACAAGCTCGCCGACCAGGTGCAGGCAGCGGTGTCGATCCCGTTGATCCACATCGCCGATGCCACGGCGCACGCCGTCGTCGAAGCGGGCGTCAAGCGCCCGGCGCTGCTCGCAACACGCTTCACCATGGAGCAGGATTTCTACAAGGGACGGCTCGCCGACAAATACGGCCTGCAGCCCGTGGTGCCGGACCGGACCGGCCGCGACATGGTGCATCGGGTGATCTACGACGAGCTCTGCCAGGGCGTCGTCAGCAGCGGTTCGAAAGCGGCCTATGTCGAAGAAGTCGGCCGCCTGCGGCGCGATGAAAAGATCGACGGCCTCATCATGGGCTGCACCGAGATCACGATGCTGATCGGCCAGGGCGATTTCGACATTCCGGTGTTCGACACCACGCGCATCCATGCCGAGGCGGCGGTCGAATTCGCGCTGTCTTGACACGTTCTTTCTAAAGTACGGGCCGCCATCTGGCGTGCGATTTTTCCTCCGCTAGAATGCCGGCAATTTCAAACAAGAATTTACGAGGGGGAAAGATGGAATTCGCGTTTCCGTGGCCCGCGAGCCAGGGCGAGTGGCTGGCATGGTCGAGCGCCGTTGTCACCTTGCTCATCGGCCTGTTGCTGTTCCTGGCGCCGAATCTCGCCTTCCGCATCCTGCGCCTGCAGGCGAAGCCCGAGAAAGCGGCGGCGATCGCCGAAGGGCGCGGCCGCATGTCGGGCTTCTATCTCGGCGTCAGCCTGTGCTGCATCCTGTTGGCGCAGCCGCTGCTTTACATGGCGCTCGGCTTCTCCTGGCTGTTCACGGCCTTCGGCCGGCTCTTGTCGATGATGTCGGACGGCGCCAACACCCCTTTCAACTGGGCTTCCATCGTGGTTGAATTGGCGCTGGCGGCCCTGCCGCTGGCCTTCGCCTTCGGCTTCGTGCCGTGAATTCGTGACTAAAGCGCGTCGCGCCGAAGCGGATTCAAGCGACGCGCTTTGGGTCCTTGTTTTGATGCATGTCGTTTTCCCAAAACCGCTGCACACTTTTGGGCGACATGCATTAATCCGGCGCTTGAGCTTGGCCTTCGCCGCCTGATGCGACAAAAGTGCCTGAAAACCATGCCGGACGATGCATTGCGGTCTTAAAAGGCCTGTGCTAGACGGCAATCGACTTTCGGCCGGGGATAGCGGAAGCCGCGCCTCCGTGCTTGGAAAAATCGCAGTAAGGTCAAAGATTTAGCCAGAGTTTTTGCTCGCGCCAACAATCTGCGGCCTGTCAGACAAGAGAAAAGACGGTCCGTGGCCCAATCGTCATCGCCAATCTCAGCTGTCGCAGAACGCTATGCAAGCTCGCTGTTCGAGCTCGCGCTGCAGGAAAATTCGGTCGCCAAGGTCGAGGCCGACCTCAACGACTTCGAGGCGATGCTCAACGGCAGCGCCGATCTTACCCGGCTGATCAACAGCCCGGTGTTTTCCAGCGAGGATCAGGCCAAGGCGATCGGCGCGATCGTCGGCAAGGCCAAGATCACCGGCCTGGTCGGCAATTTCCTGCGCGTCGTCGCCAAGAACCGCCGCCTGTTCGCCGTGCCCGGCATGATCAAGGCGTTCCGCCAGATCGCCGCCGATCATCGCGGCGAGGCGTCGGCCGAGGTCACCTCGGCGCATGCGCTGACGGATGCGCAGCAGACCGAGCTCAAGGCGACGCTGAAGAGCATCGCCGGCAAGGACGTGGCCATCGCCATGACCGTCGACCCGTCGCTGCTCGGCGGCCTGATCGTCAAGATGGGCTCGCGCCAGATCGATACGTCGCTCAAAACCAAACTCAATTCGCTCAAGCTTGCACTGAAAGAGGTCGGCTGATGGACATCCGCGCCGCGGAAATTTCCGCAATTCTGAAAGACCAGATCAAGAATTTCGGCAAGGAGGCCGAGGTCTCCGAAGTCGGCCAGGTTCTGTCCGTCGGTGACGGCATCGCCCGCGTCTACGGCCTCGACAATGTCCAGGCCGGTGAAATGGTCGAATTCCCCGGCGGCATCCGCGGCATGGCGCTGAACCTCGAAGCCGACAATGTCGGCGTCGTCATCTTCGGCAACGACCGCGACATCAAGGAAGGCGACACCGTCAAGCGCACCGGCGCCATCGTCGACGTTCCGGTCGGCCCCGGCCTGCTCGGCCGCGTCGTCGACGCGCTCGGCAATCCGATCGACGGCAAGGGTCCGATCAAGGCGACCGAACGCAAGCGCGTCGACGTCAAGGCGCCCGGCATCATTCCGCGCAAGTCGGTGCATGAGCCGATGTCGACCGGCTTGAAGGCCATCGACGCGCTGATCCCGGTCGGCCGCGGCCAGCGCGAACTGGTCATCGGCGACCGCCAGACCGGCAAGACCGCCATCATCCTCGACACGATGCTGAACCAGAAGTCGGTGCACGACAACGGCCCGGAGAAGGAGAAGCTCTACTGCGTCTACGTCGCCGTCGGCCAGAAGCGCTCGACCGTCGCGCAGTTCGTCAAGGTGCTGGAGGAGCGCGGCGCGCTCGACTATTCCATCATCATCGCCGCCACCGCGTCCGATCCGGCGCCGATGCAGTTCCTGGCGCCGTTCGCCGGCTGCACGATGGGCGAATATTTCCGCGACAACGGCATGCATGCCCTCATCAGCTATGACGACCTGTCGAAGCAGGCCGTCGCCTATCGCCAGATGTCGCTTCTGCTGCGCCGCCCGCCGGGCCGCGAAGCCTATCCGGGCGACGTCTTCTACCTGCACTCGCGCCTGCTCGAGCGCGCCGCGAAGCTCAATGACGACAACGGCAATGGTTCGCTGACCGCGCTGCCGATCATCGAGACGCAGGCCAACGACGTGTCGGCCTACATCCCGACCAACGTGATCTCGATCACCGACGGCCAGATCTTCCTCGAAACCAACCTGTTCTTCCAGGGCATCCGCCCGGCGGTGAACGTCGGTCTGTCGGTGTCGCGCGTCGGCTCCTCGGCGCAGGTCAAGGCGATGAAGCAGGTCGCCGGCTCGATCAAGGGCGAGCTCGCGCAGTACCGTGAAATGGCGGCCTTCGCGCAGTTCGGCTCCGACCTCGACGCTGCCACGCAGCGCCTGTTGAACCGCGGTTCGCGCCTGACCGAGCTCTTGAAGCAGCCGCAGTTCTCGCCGCTCAAGACCGAGGAGCAGGTCGCGGTGATCTTTGCCGGCGTCAACGGCTATCTCGACAAGCTGGCGCTCAACCAGGTCGGCAAGTTCGAGCATGGCCTGCTCAGCCACATGCGCTCGGCCGGCAAGGACGTGCTCGACGGCATCCGCGAGGAGAAGGCGCTGTCCGACGATCTGCGCGCCAAGCTGAAGGCGGAAATCGACGCCTTCGCCAAGACCTTCGCTTGAACGAAGCCGGACGGGATCGGGTTTGAAGCATGGCTTCGTTAAAAGACCTTCGTAACCGTATCGCCTCGGTCAAGGCGACGCAGAAGATCACCAAGGCGATGCAGATGGTCGCCGCGGCGAAGCTGCGTCGCGCGCAGGAAGCGGCGGAAGCCGCCAGGCCCTATTCCGAGCGGATGGGCGCGGTGCTGGCCAACATCACCCAGGCGATCGGCGGCGGCGGCGATGCCCCTGCGCTGATGACCGGCACCGGCAGGGACGATGTGCATCTGCTCATCGTCTGCACCGCCGAGCGCGGCCTGTGCGGCGGCTTCAACTCGCAGATCGCGCGTCTTGCCCGCGACCACATCCGCCGGCTTCTCGCCGATGGCAAGCAGGTCAAGATCATCTGCGTCGGCAAGAAGGGTTTTGACATCCTGCGCCGTGAGTACAGCTCGCTGATCCTCGAGCGCGTCGACCTGCGCGAGGTCAAGAC
>NZ_RZSL01001060.1:0-1131 GCF_003997355.1 Mesorhizobium sp. M1E.F.Ca.ET.041.01.1.1
CGCTGATCCGGTTTCGATCGGACTTCTGGTTTCAAACAGCGGCACCAGAGCAGGCACTATTTCCGGCGCCTCATTGTCTGGCCAAATCGGCGATACCGAAGTCGACGGCTTGGAACTTCGGGTCGCGGAGTTAGGCGGCAGCGCGGCGATCGTATCCCCGAGCGAAACGAGGCTATTCACGCTCACCGCTTTAAAGCCGGTGCCGGGAGTGCGCATGATCGATATACTGCCGTGCGGAGGGGCGGTCACGATATCCGTTGATGTGAGTTCAACAGATTTCCGGGGGCACAGACAGAACGACCGTCTGCCCATAAACTGTGCTGAGCAGCGTAACTTCCTTAGCAGCTTGGCCGAAATGCACTGAAAAGCCCGCCACCCGTGGAGGCAGTGGGGAGCGGCTTGACGATTTCAGCGAACGGCCGGCAAAAAAGCTCCAGCCGATGGAGCCATCATGAAACGAAAGCCCAGCAAATCCGGATTCACCAAACTTCTCGCTGCTGATACGACCATCAATCTGACCATGAATAGGATCGTCGCCGAGCGGCTTCTTTCTGCCGTCGTGGAATTCCTCCAGGCCGGTAAAGGCGATGACGCGCCAACATTTGCGGTCGAGCGGTCGCAATAGGACGCTGGCGCTTCCTATGTCGGCTTGTCCATGAGCGGCGCCTTTCGCTTCGGCGGCACATAGGACGTCACAAGCCTGAGCGTGTCCATGTTCACCGTCACCGGAACGCCGAGGTTTACGGTCACCCATTCGCCGTCGATATGCGTGACATCGCCGACGAGTTCGATCGGCTGCCCTTTCTTTACCTTCGACGTCCGATCGATGATCGAGTGCGGGAAGCCATAGGACGGAATCGAGAGGCTGATCCTGTCATCCGTCACGCGGCGGCGCACAGTCGCGGTGATGGCGACCTCGTCACCGACTTTGAACCCGCCCTTTGCCATGCCATGACTCTGGCGCTGGCTTCCGTCTCGTCAAGAGGATGCTAATATTCGGCAGATCAAGACAGCCGATAACCCGCCGCTGGGTGTGCCCCCACACCCGCGCGGCGGGCTAAGGTGACCGGCGCCTTCTCGTGGGGGAGAATTGCCTGAGCCCGGCGCCGGCCTGGCGAACTGATGGTCCGC
>NZ_RZSL01001061.1:0-1126 GCF_003997355.1 Mesorhizobium sp. M1E.F.Ca.ET.041.01.1.1
GCCCCCGCCTGGCCAGCGCCATGGCCGAAACCGCCGGCAAGCTGACAGCGATGGGCATCACGCCCTGGATCGACCAGCCCACAGGCATGTTCCTATGGTGCCGCCTGCCCGACGGCATCGACGCCGCCGACATCGCTCGTCACGCCCTGGCGGAAAATGTCGTGCTGGCGCCCGGCAATGCCTTCAGCCTGTCGCATACCGCCGGCCGGTTCATGCGCTTCAACGTCGCCCAATGCGGGGATGAACGCATTTTCAGGGCGCTCGAAAAAGCGATGGCAAAGGGAGGAAATGCGCCCCTGGACAGCGCTGCTTAGGTTGCTGCCCGCTTGCGGCGCTCATACATCATCACCAGCGTCTCGGCGGTCAGCGCTGGCTTCTGCTCGCCTTCGATCTCGACGGTGTTCGCGGCCTTCATCAGATACTGGCCGGGGCCGCGGTCCTCCATGGAAAGCAGCGTCGTGCGCAGCCTGATGCGCGCGCCGGATTTCACCGGCGCAAGGAAGCGCACCTTGTCGAAGCCATAGTTGAAAGCGGCTTGCGTGTTTTCCGGCACGATGCCCATCTCCAGCGCCAGCGCCCCGATGATCGACAGCGTCAGGTAGCCATGCGCGATCGTCGTGCGGAACGGGCTCTGCCGTTTGGCGCGTTCGGGATCGACATGGATCCACTGATGGTCGCCCGTGCATTCGGCGAACTGGTCGATGCGCTGCTGGTCGACCGTCGTCCAGTCCGACACGCCGACCTCCTGGCCGGCCATTGTGCGCAACTGCTCGAAGGTCGGCGGCGTTCTCGGCCGATTTTCCGTCATTCCTGCTTTCCCGGTGGCTCCCTGCCCGTCTCCCGACCACGAACCGGCGGCTCCTGTCAATTCGCGGCGCCCCGATTTCGTTCCCAGATGGGATTTCGCTCATAGAGTTGACGGTTTTACGGCAGGCAGAGACCGTGTAGCCGCGCCCGTCGGTTGTTCAACTGCCTGAATCGATGCGGAAAACTGGAACAGGTATGCCAGATGTTCACTTCTTGTCATAGCCGGCGCGGATTTCCGCCATTGCATCCTTGATCCTGTCGCGCAGGATTTCGATCGATTCGGTGCCCGACTTCTTGACGATCTCGGCCACCTCGCCGG
>NZ_RZSL01001062.1:0-1125 GCF_003997355.1 Mesorhizobium sp. M1E.F.Ca.ET.041.01.1.1
ACTACGGGCCGCTCGGCTTCAAGCGGTTTCCGCGCGGCCAGATCACCATGCCTCGCCCCGTCGATCTCGACCGGCTGCTTCACCATGAAATCAAGCCGGGCGCCGTGGCCCGCTTCGTCGGTGAGGTCTGCCATGCGGATACGGCGCGGGTCGCGGACCTCGCCCCGGCCGCGGTCAGGGCGCCGGCCAGTCCGCAGGTCTCGATCGATCCGGTCATTCAGGTTGCGCCCCAGCAGCGTGCTTCGTAGCATGATCCGAAATTCTGGGAGGACGCCCGCATGAACCCGAACGGCCAGATCGCGATCGTCACCGGCGGCGGGTCCGGCCTCGGCGAGGCGACGGCGCGCGCCCTTGCCGCCAGGGGCGCCAAGGTTGCGATACTCGATGTCGGCGTTGACCGCGCGGCGAAGGTGGCGGCCGACATCGGCGGCATCGCCGTTCAGTGCGATGTCAGCAGCGGCGACAGCGGCACCGCCGCGATCGCCGAGGTTGCGAAGGAGCTCGGCGAGCCGCGCATTCTGGTCAATTGCGCCGGCATTGCCATCGGCGTGAAGACGGTGGGCAAGGACGGTCCGCACCCGCTCGACCAGTACCGCAAGGTGATCGAGATCAACCTGATCGGCACCTTCAACATGATCCGCCTTGTCGCCGACCGCGCGGCGAAACTCGATCCGCTCGCCGGCGGCGAGCGCGGCGTCATCGTCAACACGGCGTCGGTCGCGGCCTATGACGGCCAGATCGGCCAGGCCGCTTATTCGGCCTCCAAGGGCGGCGTGGTCGGCATGACGCTGCCGGTGGCGCGCGATCTCGCCCGGTCCGGCATTCGCGTCTGCACCATTGCCCCGGGCATCTTCAAGACGCCGATGATGGCCGGCATGCCGCAGGAGGTGCAGGATTCGCTTGGCGCCTCGGTGCCCTTCCCGCCCCGCCTCGGCGAGCCTTCGGAATATGCGGCGCTTGCGCTCCACATTATCGAGAACCAGATGCTGAACGGCGAGACGATCCGCCTCGACGGCGCCATCCGCATGGCGCCGAAATAGAAGGGAATGACCACGTCGCGGACAGGCGCCTCCCCCGTCAAGGCAGGACCGCTGGCGGGTCTCAAGGTAATCGAGATGGCGGGCC
>NZ_RZSL01001063.1:0-1124 GCF_003997355.1 Mesorhizobium sp. M1E.F.Ca.ET.041.01.1.1
ACCAATATGTGCCGATGCTGGCCACGCATGTCGGCAAGCTCAACGGCGTCGACCTGATGCCGTCGAAGGATGGCGTGAAGCAGAAGATCTGACAGTCACCGGCGCGAGCACTCCCTCTCAGCGCCGCGACCGCCCGATCACCTCGTCCGTGTTGGCGAGCAGCTTGTGCACGGCACTTCTCGCGGCGGCCGGGCGCTGCAGGCGGATGTTCCGCTCGATCGCCTCGTGCAGGGACTGGGCCCGCCGCTGGTCGCTGTGCTCGCGCGTGACGAAGACGAAGAGATGGTCGAGCGCCGACTCGATCAGCACGCCAAGGGGCACCAGCAGCTCATTGCCGGAGGCGCGCAGTATGGCGAGGTGAAACCGCGTATCGGCGCGCGTGCGCTCCTGGATATGCATCGCCTCCCCCATCTCGCGGCAAGCCTGGCTGATCTCGACCATCTGCTCGTCGGAGCGCCGCACCGCCGCAAAGGCGGCCGCCTCGGGTTCGATGATGTGGCGGAACTCCTGCACCGTCCTCAGGAACACCTCGCGGTCGGGCGAGGTCGCGTACCAGGCGAGCACGTCCCGGTCGAGCAGGTTCCAGCGCTCTCGTGGTTCGACCCAGCTGCCGATCTTCGGCCGCGACGCCAGAAGGCTCTTGGCCATCAGCATCTTGATGGCTTCGCGCACCGCCGAGCGGCTGACGTTGAAGGTTTGCGACCATTTGGCTTCATTGGGCAGGATGGTGCCGGGTGGATAGTCGCCGCGCACGATCCTGAGACCAATCTCGCCGGCCAGCGAGGCATGCACGCTGAGACCGGCGATCCGCGTCGCCTCGAGCTTACGAACCGTGGCCGGCTGGACTGGCTCGGCCAAGCGCTTCCCTGACTTTTCCCGTGGCATCCGCGTTCCGGTGCCTCCCGTCGCGGGCAGAAGTCGCCCGCAATCATCCGCTAAGAAATTTCGGGCGCATGAAGCCTCTCGCCTGTTGCCGGAGGCAAAGGCCGCGTTCATGATCCGAGCGGAAAAGGGTGAAGGGCGCCCACGAGGGGCGCCCCACCTATCGAAGTCTACTTCTGGATGCAGGTGTCGACGGTGTCCTTGGTGCATTCGTCGAGGCCGGTGAAGACCGGATCATCGAC
>NZ_RZSL01001064.1:0-1124 GCF_003997355.1 Mesorhizobium sp. M1E.F.Ca.ET.041.01.1.1
GATAGGATCCGCTCGCCACGGCCAGCGCAACGGCCTGGAAATGCGGCAAGGCGAGCGTGACTTGGCGCGTCCGGCCCATCCTGCCCAGCGCGTCGTCGGTGAAGCCCGACATCGAGCCGTCGACGGAGCGCAGCGCGTGCGGCAGCTCGCAGAAGAGGTCGAGCGGCACCTCTTCCCCCTCGGCGATCCCCGCATGGCGAAGCGCGGGATTGTCTTTCGCCGCGATGATGGCAAAGGGCGACCCGAACAGCGGCACGCTGGAGACCCATTCGGCGACGTCCAGCGGGCGCTCCAACGCCACGTCGATCTGATCCTCCTGCAGCAGCTTCGAGACATCGCCACTGGCGCTGTCGAGGAAGCGGAACGACACACGAGGTGCAATGGCCGCGATGCGCGCTGCAAAGGGCGGCATCAAGAGCATGGAAAAGAAATCCGCGCCCATGAAGGTGAAGGTCCGTTGCAGTCTCGCCGGGTCGAAGGCCGTCGTGGGCTGGAAGGCTCGCTCGATCTCGCGCAGCGCCGCGCGCACCGGTTCGGCCAGGCTTTCGGCGCGCGGCGTGGGCACCATGTCGTTGCCGCGCCGCACGAAGAGCTGGTCGTTGAGCGCGTGGCGCAGGCGGTTGAGCGCGGCGCTCACGGCGGGCTGGCTGAGGCCGATCTGCTCGCCGGCGCGCGTCGCGCTTTTCTCGCGCAAAAGCGCGTCGAGCACTCTTACCAGATTGAGATCCAGCGCATTCAAATTCATCGCATCAATCCGCCCCATACGATCATTCGATTTCCGTCGCCCGCCCATCCCTGTTTAGGTCCCCGTCGACGCCGCTCGGCCGGCCCCAGCACAGGGAGAGAAAATCGTGACAATGATCAACAGGACCATAGCAGGCAAGGAACTCCTTTGGTTCAACAACACGCTCGTCGCCGTCCAGATCTCGTCGGCCGACGGCGAGGATGGCGTCTGCGTCATCGAGCATCGCCTGCCCTGCGGCGATTCCCCGCCGTTGCATGTGCACCGCAACGAGGACGAGATCTTCCACATCATCGAGGGACGGATGCGTTTCCGGATCGACGACCGTGAGCGGATCGTCGGCACGATCCGCTCACGGTCGTCGATCCGGAAACGCATCCGT
>NZ_RZSL01001065.1:0-1123 GCF_003997355.1 Mesorhizobium sp. M1E.F.Ca.ET.041.01.1.1
CTTCGGCTGGAACCGGTTTCGGCTTGCCTTCGCCGTCGAGCGCCACCATGACGAAATCGGCATGGGTGACCTTCTCCATCAGGTCGGAGAGGTAGCGCTGCGCCCAGGCCTCGACCTTGAGCACCATCGAGGTTCGGCCGACGCGCTCGACATGGGTGTAGATGCAGAGCGTGTCGCCGATCTTCATCGGCTTGGCGAAAGACATCTCCTTGACCGCCGCCGTCACCACGCGGCCCTTGGCGCGCTCGGCTGCGCGGATGCCGCAGGCAAGGTCCATCTGCGCCATCACCCAGCCGCCAAAGATGTCGCCGGCCGCATTGGCGTCGGACGGCATGGCGAGCGTCCTCAAGGTGAGATCGCCGAGCGGCTTTCCGTCCGCGTAGTGCACCATGGGGGAGGTCCTTCAGCCGCTGCTTTCCTGAACCCGTACCAACGCGGTCGCGATGTCGCAAGCTCTGCTGAAAGCGAAAAGCGCGCCGCTCAAGCGGTCGCTTTTTTCACAAGCCATGACGGAAGCCCCGGCGACGCGGCGAGCCGGCAATGTCTAGGCTAAGCGCCGGATTTCGGAGCCCGCGCGCGCATCATGCAGACTTATGACTTCATCATCGTCGGCTCCGGCTCGGCCGGCTCGGTCGTCGCGGAAAGGCTCTCGGCCTCGGACCGCTTTTCGGTGCTGGTGCTGGAGGCCGGCGGGACCGATCGACGCTTCTATGTCCAGATGCCGCTCGGCTACGGCAAGACCTTCTTCGATCCGGCCGTCAACTGGAACTACAAGGCCGAGCCCGAGCCCGGCCTCGGCAACAATGCCGACCACTGGCCGCGCGGCAAGCTGCTCGGCGGCTCGAGCTCGATCAACGCCATGGTCTACATCCGCGGCGCGCGCGAGGATTTCGACGCCTGGGCCGCCGCCGGCAATCCAGGCTGGAGCTATGGCGACCTGCTCCCCGCCTTCAAGGCGCTGGAGGACAACGAGGCCGGCGCCGATCAGTGGCGCGGCGTCGGCGGTCCGTTGCACATCACCGATTGCTCGAACGCGGTGCATCCGTTGACGAAGCGCTACCTGGCAGCCGCGCAGCAGGCCGGCCTGCCGCTCAATCCGGACTTCAACGGCGCCGCCCAGGAA
>NZ_RZSL01001066.1:0-1123 GCF_003997355.1 Mesorhizobium sp. M1E.F.Ca.ET.041.01.1.1
GTGCCGGGCAGGAAGCCCGGAACGTCGACGAAAGTCACGATCGGGATCGAGAAGCAGTCGCAGAAGCGCACGAAGCGCGCCGCCTTTCGGCTGGCGTCTGAATCCAGCACGCCGGCCAGCACCATCGGCTGGTTGGCGACGAAACCGACGGTTCGGCCGTCGACGCGGCCGAAGCCGGTGACGATGTTCTTGGCGAAACTCGCCTGGATCTCGAAGAAGTCGCCTTCGTCGGCAACCTTCAGGATCAGTTCCTTTATGTCATAGGGCTTGTTGGCGTTGTCGGGGACCAGCCGGTCGAGCGACATGTCATAGTCCATCACGGACTGGTAGCATTCGATCTCTGGAATCTCGGCGGTGTTGGAAGCCGGCAGAAGATCGATCAGGCGGCGCATCTGCAGAAGCGCCTCGACGTCGTTGTCATAGGCGCCGTCGGCGATGGAGGATCTGGTCGTGTGCACCGTGGCGCCGCCGAGGCTCTCGGCCGTCACCGTCTCGTTGGTCACCGTCTTCACCACGTCCGGGCCGGTGACGAACATATAGGAGGTGTCGCGCACCATGAAGATGAAGTCGGTCATGGCCGGCGAATAGACATCGCCGCCGGCGCAGGGCCCCATGATCAACGAAATCTGCGGAATGACGCCGGAGGCAAGCACGTTGCGCTGAAAAATCTCGGCGTAACCGCCAAGTGCGGCCACGCCTTCCTGGATGCGGGCGCCGCCGGCGTCGTAGAGGCCGATGATCGGCGCGCGGTTGCGCAGCGCCATCTCCTGAACCTTGACCACTTTCTCGGCATGCGCCTCCGACAGCGAGCCGCCGAAGACGGTGAAATCCTTGGCGAAGAGATAGACCGGCCTGCCGTTTACCGTGCCCCAGCCGGTCACCACGCCGTCGCCGGCGATCTTGGTCTTCTCCATGCCGAAGTCGGTGGAGCGGTGCTCGACATACATGTCGAACTCCTCGAACGACCCTTCGTCGAGGAACACCTCGATGCGCTCGCGGGCGGTGAGCTTGCCTTTCTTGTGCTGGGCCTCGATCCGCTCCTTGCCGCCGCCCATGCGGGCGATCTCACGGCGGCGCTCGAGTTCCTTCAGCACGTCTTTCATCGCTGCCCCCAAAAAGGAAA
>NZ_RZSL01001067.1:0-1119 GCF_003997355.1 Mesorhizobium sp. M1E.F.Ca.ET.041.01.1.1
CCTCGGCATGCGCCGAATGCGGGACCGCCAAAACGGCTGCTGTAACTGCGAGCAGCGCGCTTGCGAGGCTTGGCCAAAAGCTACGCGGCCCATTCGGGTGCGCGCGCGACATGCCGCAAGCCGCCGCGGTCATTGTGTTGTTGGGATCTGCGTTCATAACAAACTCACCTTGTGTTGTCCGCCCCAACCCAAAGTCATTCCTGGCCCGCCTCCTGCGAGCCGCTTCTGATCCTCTGCCCTTTTGAACTCCTCTGTTGTCTGGTACCGACGACGCGTGCGTTGACGTGCCTTTTCAGGCTCGTCCCGCCGACCTCGCCAATCCTACGGCCGCGCTGGCCTGCTCAGCACCTTCATCGACGATCGCGTCAAGCGAATGGCGCAGTTCCTTCATCAGGCCTTTCTGTCGGGCGAGTTCGGCGATGCGTCGCTCGTAATTCAGGATCGCGCCGGTCATCGCGCTGACGTCCGACGACTTATCTGTCGACGCGGAGCCATTCTCCATGGCCTCGACCAGGAAGGCCGCGTTGGCTGCCGTCGACCGGTAGCGATTCTCCAGCCCGGTCTTCTCCGCCTCGATCTCGGCGCCGATCTGGTCGAACAGCTTCGCCAGACGATCCAGTCGCTGGAGATCGGTCTGCCGGTCGCGGGCCGGGTCCCTGGATCTGAAGCCAAAAATCGAAGCCATTCGATCGGCCTTTCGCAATTGCTGCACCGCAACATAGACTGCCATTCTCGGGGCAAGTAGGCAACCGCGTAGTTTCGGAATGCGGATTTTTTTAGAAAATGGCTGGCCGCCGGAGCTGCGCGGGATCACTCTTCCGCAGCACTTGTCGCAGCCATCAGGAAGCGCATCGCAGGCACTTGCTGCTTTGCAGCAATGCCGGTGCGGCGGAACAGCGCGTCCAGCTTGTCGGCGGCCACGCCGCGAACGATCGGGATCAGATTGGACTGGCTGGCGAGGGCATACGCGGCGGCCGACGCCAGGCCGCGCTCCGCCTTCACATCGAGGAAATTGCGCAGCCGGTATTTGTCGCGCACATGGCGTTCGTGGCGCCGCAGCGCGGCCTTCGAGCCTTCCGGCAGGTTGCCCAGCGCCAGCAGCGCCAGGTCGGCGTCAGC
>NZ_RZSL01001068.1:0-1118 GCF_003997355.1 Mesorhizobium sp. M1E.F.Ca.ET.041.01.1.1
AATCGCCCTCAGCTTCGCCTTGCCCTCGAAAAAATCCCGCCATGCCAGCTTCTTGTGCGCCGGCGTCCTCAAGAGATAGGCCGGATGCAGCGTCGGCATCGCGGGTATCGCGGTGCCGGAAGCCGTCGTATGCACCCGCCAGTTGCCGCGGAGCCTGAGAATCCCCTCGGTGGTGTTGAGCAGCGTCTTGGCGGAGGGGCCGCCAAGATTGACCAGCACCTTCGGATTGACCAGCTCGATCTGCCTTTCGATGAACGGGCGGCAGATCTCCGTCTCGTGCGGCGTCGGCGTGCGGTTGCCCGGCGGGCGCCAGGGGATGACGTTGGCGATATAGGCCGATGTCCGGTCGAGGCCGATCGCGGCCAGCATGCGATCGAGCAGCCGGCCGGAGCGGCCGACGAAGGGCAGGCCTTCCAAATCCTCGTCGCGGCCAGGCGCCTCGCCGACCAGCATCAGATCGGCATTCGGGTTGCCGTCGGCGAAGACCAGGTTCTTGGCGGTGAATTTGAGATTGCAGCCGTCGAAGGCCGCCATATGCCGGCGCAACTCGTCGAGCGTCGAGGCGCTGGTCGCCAGTTGCCGCGCGAGCAGAACCTGCCCCTCGTCGGGCACCGTGGCGGCGGCCATTGGACGCGCAGGCGCATCCGGTATTCCGCTTGCATCCAGCCCGGGCGAAGACGGCTGCCGCTCCGCTGTCCTGTTGGCGTCGGGCCCGGATGACTGTCTTTCTTGAAGCCTGCTTTCCCGAACGGGCGCGGCCGGCGCCGGCGCGCGCTCGGCTTGCTTGGGCCTGACCTCGGCGAACCGGTTGATGGGCGCGTCTTCCAGCGCCTCGTCGACGCCCGCGCTGGCATAGAAGGCGAGCAGCTCGGCGATATCGATCGGGGTGTTGGGGGAGGCGGCAGTCATGGCGTCACCATCGTCCGCGCAGCGCAGATTTGCAAGGTTGGCGACCGTTAATCTCCCCCCTCGAGGGGGAGATGTCGCCGAAGGCGACAGAGGGGGTCGGTTCGACCGGACGCGACGCCAAGGGGGGCGCCGAGCGGGTTGGCGCTTTACGCGCGAGGACCCCTTCTGGCCTGCCGGCCATCTCCCCCTCCAGGGGGGGAGATTACGCG
>NZ_RZSL01001069.1:0-1116 GCF_003997355.1 Mesorhizobium sp. M1E.F.Ca.ET.041.01.1.1
TCTCTCGACGTGGCGGCGAAATTACCTACATAGGGGATGGCCGGGACAAACCCGCCAATCCAGCAAAATTCCAGATCTGAGGCGGCGACCGGCGATGGCCGACCAAAAATACCTTTCCATTCGCGGGGCGCGCGAACACAATCTCAAGAACGTCGATCTCGACCTGCCGCGCGACAGCCTGATCGTCATGACCGGCCTGTCAGGATCCGGCAAGTCGTCGCTCGCCTTCGACACCATCTACGCCGAGGGCCAGCGCCGCTACGTCGAGAGCCTGTCGGCCTATGCCCGTCAGTTCCTGGAGATGATGCAGAAGCCGGACGTCGACCAGATCGACGGCCTGTCGCCCGCCATCTCGATCGAGCAGAAGACCACCTCGCGCAATCCGCGCTCGACGGTCGGCACCGTCACTGAGATCTACGACTATATGCGCCTGCTGTTCGCGCGCGTCGGCATCCCTTATTCGCCGGCCACCGGCCTGCCGATCGAGAGCCAGACGGTCAGCCAGATGGTCGACCGCGTGCTGGCGCTGGACGAAGGCACACGCCTCTATCTGCTGGCGCCGATCGTGCGCGGCCGCAAGGGCGAGTACCGCAAGGAACTGCTGGAACTGCAGAAGAAGGGTTTCCAGCGCGTCAAGGTCGACGGCGTCTTCTACGAGATCGCCGACGTGCCGGCGCTGGACAAGAAGTACAAGCACGACATCGACGTCGTCGTCGACCGCATCGTCGTGCGTGGTGATCTGGCGACACGGCTCGCGGATTCGATGGAAACCGCGCTGAAGCTCGCCGAAGGGCTGGCGGTGGCCGAGTTTGCCGACAGGCCGCTCGACGCCAGCCAGACCGGCGAGGACTCGGTCAACAAGTCAAAGAACGAGACGCATGAGCGCATCATGTTCTCGGAGAAATTCGCCTGCCCGGTGTCCGGCTTCACCATTCCGGAAATCGAGCCCAGGCTGTTCTCCTTCAACAACCCGTTCGGCGCCTGCCCGACCTGCGACGGCCTCGGCAGCCAGCGCGCCATCGACGCCAACCTCGTCGTGCCGGATGAGAACGTCTCGCTGCGCGACGGCGCCATCAGCCCATGGGCGAAATCGACCTCGCCCTACTACGCTCAAAC
>NZ_RZSL01000106.1:0-14676 GCF_003997355.1 Mesorhizobium sp. M1E.F.Ca.ET.041.01.1.1
GGTCGTGGGGTGCGCCGCTGGCCGGGATCGCCAGCATTCGTCCGTGCCCGCCCGGCACTAGGCAGATCTCGGTGCCGCTTGAAGGTGTCGCCAGCGCCCCCTCCTGGAAGCTGCTCAGCAGCCATTGCCCCTGGCGGGTGACAAAGATGGGGACTGCATCGTATTTCGCGGGGTCAAGCGCGCGCATGACATTGGTCGCCGAAAGCAACGAGACCTCATGCTCGGCCGACCGCCCGCCGAAGAGCACGCCAATACGCAGTCTTTTCGTGGCCATCGACATCTCCACAATGGTCAAGGTTGGAAACCGACGGCGATGCCGCGCCGGGCGAAAAAGCGGTCGAAGGTGGTGAGCGGCAGCGTGACGTCCGCCTGGCTCTGCCGGTCGTGGCCGGACGGGTTGTGGAAACGGATTTCGCCGTTCGAGGCTGCCGTCACCAGCACCAGATGCCCGCCCTTCGATGGCGGCTCGCGCTCGGGCCAGCGGATCCCGGGATGCACCGAGGCGATGAAGTAGCGCCATCTGGAAAGTAGTCCGGGCACCATGGCCATATCGACATTGGTCATCGTCTCGGCAGAGAGGCCGAAACGTTCGCCGACGAACCTGATGAAGGGATCGTAGATCAGCCCTTTGATCGAGCCGTCCGCCTCGTTCACGACATAGCCGCCATAGGTCGTGCAGGCGCGGGCGAGCTCGAGCGTCGGGTGAATTTCGCCCCGCGCGGCAAGGATCATCTTCAGGCAGGCCACGCCGCAGACATTGACGGCCCAGCGCGCATAGTCCTCGACCGTATCTGCGCCGGAGTTGCGCCACAGCGGATCTCGGCACAGAGCCGACGGCCCCTCCGCCAAGAGCGGCAAAGTCATGCCAGGCGATTCCCACTGGCTGAAATAAGGCACTTCCCTGGATTGCATGCCGGCCCAGCCTTGTGTTTCGCACGCGAGGCGCAAGGCCCCTTAAAGCTGCTCGAGCAATAAGCGAAGGATTTGAGCGGATTTTGGTCAGTTACAGCAGTTTTCTAGCAGAGGTGTGAAACTGGCTTACATCCGGGGAAATGCGTCAGGACAGGAGGAGAGAGCGGTTCGTCGTTCTCGTAAGATGACGAACCGCCCCGGGAAATGTCTTTACTTCTTCAACGCAGCGCTGCTGCTATGTTGCCGCCGTCCACCGTCGTGACGTCGGCCGTGGTGCGTTCCGCGAGCGCCTGGTGCAGGAAGGCCTGCGCCACGTCGTCAGCCGTCACTTCCTGCCCGAGCAAATTGCCGGACATGTATTCCTTTTCCGACACGCCGCGCGCGCCGGAGCGGCTGGCGATCATGGCATCGGTCAACAGCCCGGAGCGGATGCGGTCGGCGTTCACCGCGTTGGCGCGGATGCCGTGGGAGCCGTAGTCCAGCGCGTATTGCCGGGACAAAAACAGCGTCGCCGCCTTTGGCAGGCCGTAGGCGCCGAACTTCGGTCCGGGATTGACCGCCTGCTTGGAGGTGTTGAAGAGGAGCACGCCGCCCGTACCCTGTTCCAGCATGATGCGCACCGCATTCTGCGCCGCCGACTGGTGGGCGAAGAAGTTGAGCTCGAAGCTCTTGCGCAGGAGCGCGTCGTCGAGCTCGCCGATCCGGCCCTCCCAGGCGGCGCCGGCATTCGAGACCAGGATGTCGACGCCGCCATAGACGGCGACGGCCTTGTCGAAGGCCGCGCGCATCTCGGCCGGGTTGGTGATGTCGGCGCCGACGCCGATCGAGTTGTTGCCGGCCGCCTTCGCCGCTTCCGCAGCCTTGGCCGGGTCGAGGTCGACGATGACGGCATGCGCGCCATTGCCGGCGAACAGTTTTGCTGTCGCGGCGCCGATGGCGCCGGCGCCGCCGGTGATCAGCACCACCTGGCCGGTCAGCGGCTTCGGCTTGTTCGAGGCGAGCTTCGCCTGCTCCAGCGACCAGTATTCGAGCGGGAAGAGGTCGGCCTTGGAGAGCGGCTGGAAATTGCCGATGGCTTCCGCGCCGCGCACCGCCTCGATCCACATCTCGCCGACGTCGGAGGCGATTTTCGCATCCTTCAGCGTGCGGCCATGGCCGAACATGCCGAGGCCGGGCACCAGCGTCAGACGCGGCATCGGGTCGAGCATGGTGCGCTTGACGTCGTCCAGCGCGTCATTGGTCTCGAAATAGGCCTGATAATCCTTGGCGAAAGTCTCGACATGGCTACGGATGACGGCCTTGTAGTCGCCGAGCTTGTCGGCGTCCGGAGCCGGTATCGCCATCGGGCCGGTCTTGATGCGGATCGAAAGGTCCGGCGTCGAGACGCCGCGCCCGGCATAGTCGGCGATTCTCGCCGAGTTGATGAAATCGACGATCGCGTCGGAAGTGCGGAAATCGCTGATCATGCGATCGAAGCGGCCTTCGCCGCGCGCCACCGCCACCGCGCCGCGCAGCATCGGCGCGATGTCGCTTGGCCTGGCGAGCTTCGCCGGCAGCGCCGCCTTGGCCGCCTGCGCCTTGCCGTTCTTCGCGACATACTCCTCGGCGACGTTCACATGGTGGATCATCCGGTCGTAGGCCTGCCTGGCGTCGTCGCCGAAGGTGAAGATGCCGTGCTTGTCGAGGATCAGTCCCTCGACGGTTGGGTCGGCGTCAAAAACTTCCGCAGCGACCTTGGCGAGGTCGAAGCCTGGCTTGATGTAGGGCACATAACCCATCTTGTCGCCGAACACCGTCTTCACCAGCGCCTTGCTGTCTTCCTGGTCGACGATGGCGAGGATGGCGGTCGAATGCGTGTGGTCGACGAATTTGTGCGGCAGGAAGGCGTGCAGCAGCGTCTCGACCGACGGGTTGGGGGAGGCGGGGTCGATGAGGTTGGAGCGCTGCAGCGCCACCATGTCCTCGTCGGAGAGGCTGTCCAGCGTGCGTGCCTTGAGCAGCGTGCCCATCTTCACAGCCGGCAGGCCTTGCGGCTCGATGACGGCCATGTCCCAGCCGCTGCCCTTGACGCAGAGCACGTCCCATTCATCGCCGACGAGATCGGTGGCCTTGGTCTTGCAGGAGGTGTTGCCGCCGCCATGTAGCACCAGCCGCGGCTCGCCGCCGAGCAGCCGGGTCGTGTAGACACGCAGCGCGAGGTCGCCATCGACGCCCTTCTTCGCATAGTCGGCAACCATCTTTTCCGCGTCGGCGTCATTCCAAAGATTCTTCATTTCGTCCGTCCGATGTCCGTCTTTTTTGCTCATGAACAGAAAGCCGCGACGTCTTGATGACAGAAGCGGCGAGGGTGGTTTTCCCAGAGCATGATGCCGAAAAGTGTGAAGCGGTTTTCGGACGACATCATGCTCTATCTCTTTGATCTAGAGCCGGATGATCTCAGGTCGATTCGACCTGAGATCATCCGGCTCTAGGAGGCCTTTTTGCCGACCGCGCCGGCGTGATCGAGAAGGCGCGCGGCCATATGCGCGCCGACCACCAGATGCGTGCAGAGACCGCCGGCGATTGCCGCCAGCAGCGGCTCGAACTTCGTATCCTCCTGCACTACCATCAGCCGCTTCCCGATGGCGCGCAGCGAGGCGAGCTCGGCGGAGATGACTCGCCTGTTGTAATCGCAGTCGAGCACCTCGCCCCTGGCGTCGATGACCTGCCCGGCAATGACGCCGGCGGCGCCTTGCCTGCGCAGCGCGGCCATTTCGGCCGGCGTCAGTGCGCCGCATTTCACCAGATGGCTGTCGGCGTCGACCGCGCCGACCGAATAGAGCGCGAGATCGCAGTCGGCGATGCCGGCAAGCTGGTCGCGGATCACCGGTTCGGCGCGCAGACCGCGAGCGAGTTCCTCGGTCGACAATACAAGGGGCGCGTAGAAATTCAGGCCCTTGGCGTTCAGCCGCCGCGCGATCTCCATCGTGCACTGGTCGGGCCGGTAGGAATAGGGCGCGCCGAGATTGCCGCAGAGCTGCACCACGGTGACGTCCTGCAGGTCGGCATAGGACATGATGTCGGCGATAGTGTAGACGGTGCGACCCCAGGCGACGCCGATGCGGTCGCCCTTCTTCACCAGCTCCAGGAAGACGCTCGCCGCCAGCACTGCGATGTCGGTCGACGGGTCGGCCACATAGGCGTTCTCGGGCGCTATCCAGACGGCGTCGAGCTTGAAGGCGTCCTCAAGCCGGCGCGCCATCACATCGTCGGTGAAGAGTTGAGTCGAGGTCGAGATATTGACGATGCCGGTCTCGCGCGCCTTGCGCAGATACATGGCCACCGACGCACGTGAAATCTTGAGCTGGTTCGCCACTTCGTCCTGGCGAAGGCCGTGAGCGTAGTAGAGCCAGGCGGCCTTGTGGATGAGCTGTTCTGCCGGTCTGATCGCCATGCCGCCTCCTCGGCTGACATTAGTCACGGCTCTCGACAAAAGTCAAATCAGGGCAGATCGGTGTAATAGTCCGCCGGCACGATGCAATTGAGACAGCCATTCTAGCGGGCGCGCATATCATAGCATTTCCCGGTCGTTCGGGGGGATGGCGTGATCGCAGAGCTGCGGCTAGAAAGCTCTAAAAGACCTAAGGGGAGGATGGGATGGCCAATCCCTACGAACAGGATCTCGACAGGAACGCCGCCAACCACCAGCCACTGACGCCGCTCACCTATCTTGAGCGCGCTGCCAAGACCTATCCCGACCATGTTGCCATCATCCATGGCAGCCAGCGCATCTCCTACCGCGAGTTCTGGCACCGTTCGCTCAAGCTCGCCTCGGCGCTGTCGAAGCATGGCATCGGCAAGGGCGATACGGTGACGGTGATGCTGTCGAACACGCCGGCGATGCTGGAGGCGCATTTCGGCGTGCCGATGGTGAAGGCGGTTCTGCATTCGCTCAACACCCGCCTCGACGCCGCCGTGATCGCCTTCCAACTCGACCATGCCGAGAGCAAGGTGTTGATCGTCGATCGCGAATTCTCTGGCGTGGTCAGAGAGGCGCTGGCATTGGCCAAGGCCAAGCCATTGGTCATCGACTATGACGATCCCGACTACGCCGCCGATGCGCCCTATCCGAAAGGCGAGCGGATCGGCACGATCGACTACGAAGACTTCGTCGCCGGCGGTGATGAGGCTTTCGCCTGGTCGATGCCCGACGACGAATGGGACGCCATATCGCTCAACTACACTTCCGGCACGACAGGCAATCCGAAGGGCGTCGTCTACCACCATCGCGGCGCGGCGCTGATGGCCTACACCAACACCATCCATGCCGGCATGGCCAAGCACGCGGTCTATCTCTGGACGCTGCCGATGTTCCACTGCAACGGCTGGTGCTTCCCATGGACGCTCGCTGTGCAGGCCGGCACCCATGTCTGCCTGCGCTGGGTGCGGGCAAGGCCGATGTATGATGCGATCGCCGACCACGGTGTCACCCATCTCTGCGGCGCGCCGATCGTCATGTCGGTGCTGATCAACGCCAAGGACGAGGACAAGCGCCAGTTCCCGCAGACGGTCACCTTCAACACCGCCGCCGCGCCGCCACCGGAGGCCGTGCTGTCCGGCATGGCCGATGCGGGCTTCGCCGTCACCCATCTCTACGGCCTGACCGAGACCTACGGGCCGGCGGTCGTCAACGAATGGCACTACGAGTGGGACGAGCTCGACAAGGGGCCAAGGACGGCGAAGAAGGCGCGCCAGGGCGTACGCTATGCCTCGCTCGAAGGGCTCACGGTGATGAACCCCGAGACGATGGCCGAGACGCCGGCCGACGGCGAGACCATCGGCGAGGTCATGTTCCGCGGCAACATCGTCATGAAAGGCTATCTGAAGAACCGCAAGGCGACCGACGAGGCCTTCGCCGGCGGCTGGTTCCATTCCGGCGATCTCGGCGTCATGCACCCTGATGGCTACATCCAGCTCAAGGACCGTTCCAAGGACATCATCATCTCGGGCGGCGAGAACATCTCGTCCATCGAGGTCGAGGACGCTCTCTACAAGCATCCCTCCGTCGCCTCCTGCGGCGTCGTCGCCCGCGCCGACGAGAAGTGGGGCGAGGTGCCGGTCGCCTATGTCGAGCTGAAGCCCGGCAAGACGGCAACAGAGGCCGAGATCATCGAGCACTGCCGCGGCCTGCTCGCCCGCTTCAAGGTGCCCAAGGCCGTGATGTTCGCCGAAATTCCAAAGACCTCGACGGGGAAGATCCAGAAGTTCCGGCTGAGGGACATGGCGAAGGGGGCGTAGGCCTGCGTCACGCATTTACGCTGTGGCTGCGACCTGGGAGAGTTCGCCTCCGCCGTTCGCGACGTCGTCATTCGAGCAAACGCATTAAATCCGCTCCCGGCGCCCGATGGAGATCCGGTGGGAAAATCGGGTTTTCTGGCGGGATGAATAGCGCGCGCGCCGTCGTTAACTGCAAGCGAACGGTCGGATCGAGCCATCGGCGCGACCCTGGTAACGGTTGATTCAACCGCTGCTGGTATTGTGAAAGTGGCGGCTCCGACGGTGTGGCAGGGGTGCTGGGCGTCGAAGCCGCCTGCGCGGCCAATGGGCAGTAGACCGCGCTGTCTCAGAATAGGACAGCGCGGTCTATGATTAGTTAATGCTAATGGACATTCCCGGGTAAGCTCTCGCCGTTTCGGGATTGGCCGGCCCTGGCATCCGTGTTGCGCGGCGGTTCCGTCTTGGAGGAAGATGGAATGGGTTTGGCCAATGACCTGTTCGACAAGGCGTTGACGTTTCAGTGTCCGCGCTGCCACGCGGCGTTGATCAAGAAAGGCTCCTGGATCAAGAGCGTCACAACTTTCAAGTGCGAACGGTGCCACAAAACGGTGCGGCTGTCCTATACGGACAAGCTGGCGATTTTCGAACGGCATCGACGTCAGACAGCATTGTCCGCGAGCAACGAGCGGCCCGGCACGCTGGCGGGGTAGGCCAGGACAGGCCGGGCCTCACCGGCGGGGACAGTGACGAAAAACAACCCGCCGGCTGAAATGGTGATATCAGGCATCCCTGGTGTTTTCGCCATGCGAACGAAGGACGCCCGGCGCGGCGCACTTGCGAGCATCAAAGGCTGGGATCGCCGCGATGCAAGGCGCAAACCCGGCTCTACAAAATCGACGCGATTTTCGGACTGGCTCCCCAGTTTCCTCCGCTGGCTCGGGACGTCATCCATCCTGAGGTCTGCGCCTCGCTTCGCTCCTTGCTTGGCCCTCAGATGGCGACGCTCGTGGTAGCCGGCCGCTCCTCACTGTCACCATCTGTCACCATTTTGTACGCGTACATCGATTCCGCGTTGACTCTTCGCTCCTTTCGATTTACGAGTGACGAAAATTGAAATTCGTCACTCGTTATTTGACAGAGAGCTAATGTCCGAAGCTGCCAACATCGTGGCCGACCCCGCCAGACAGGAGAATGTGACACGCATTCTCGACTGCGCCGAGCGCCTGTTCAGGCACTATGGCTACGGCAAGACCAACGTCGCCGACATTGCCCGCGAGCTCGGCATGTCGCCGGCCAACATCTACCGCTTCTTCGCCTCGAAGGTCGAAATCCACCAGGCCGTCTGCGGCCGCATGCTCGGCGCCAGCTATGCGATGGCCTACGAGATTTCGCGCCTGCCGCTCAGCGCCGAGGAGCGGCTGCGCCGCTACGTGCATGCCCAGTACAAGATGACGCTCGAGGTCATGCTCGATGACCAGAAGGTGCATGAGATGGTCATCGTCGCGCTGGAGCGCGACTGGGGCGTCATCGACAAGCATGTCGACCGCATCCACGACCTGTTCGCCGAGGTGATCCGCGAGGGCATCGAGGCCGGTGAGTTCAGGAAGCAGGATCCGGTGATCGCCTCGCGCTGCTTCGGCGCCTCCACTGTCATCCTGTGCCATCCGCAGATGGTCGCGCAGTGCCTTGCCAAGACCAACCGGGCGATGCCCGACGACCTCATCGACTACGCAATCAGAGCCTTGAAATAGCCGCCGCCCGCCGGGTGCCGGTCGACGTTCATCTCCAGTTCGGGAGTGCTAAGGTGTCTTTGTCCAATTCCATCCTCCGCAAGCTGCCTGCCGCTGGCCTCCCAGTCGTCGGCATCATCGTCGCGGCACTTGGGCTTGCCGGCTGCAGCCAGGAGAAGGCGGCGGTCGTCCAGGAAGTCGTCCGTCCGGTGAAGGTCGTCGAGATCGGTAAGGCCGAGACCACACGTCAGCTCGATTATTCCGGTTCGGTGCGCGCCCGCACCGAAATGAATCTCGGCTTCCGCATCGCCGGCAAGGTCACCGAGCGTCTGGTCGACATCGGCCAGCACGTGAACGAGGGCGACGTGCTTGCCCGCGTCGACTCGTCCGACTACGAGCTGTCGGTGAAGAGCGACCAGGCGAGCCTCGATGCCGCCGAGCGCCAGGTCGAGACCGTCGATCTTGCCAAGAAGCGCGCCGAGCAGCTTTACGCCAAGAACTTCGCGCCGAAGTCGCAGCTCGATCAGGCGGCGCTGACCTACGATCAGGCGGTGGCAACGCGCGATGCCGCCCGTTCGACCCTGGCCCAGGCGCAGAACCAGGTCCACTACACCGATCTCAAGGCCAGCAAGGCTGGCATCGTCACCGCCATCTCGGCCGACATCGGCCAGGTGGTCGGCGCCGGCACGCCGGTGATGACGGTTGCCGTCGATGGCGAGAAGGAAGTGCTGATCGCGGTGCCCGAAATGGACATCGCCGGCTTCCGCCCGGGCAAGGAGGTCAAGGCGGGCTTCTGGTCGGACGATGCGCTCACGCTCGACGGCAAGGTTCGCGAGGTTGCCGGCAGCGCCGATCCGCAGTCGCGCACCTTCGCGGTCAGGGTTTCGCTCCCCAACGATCCGCGCGTGTTGCTCGGCATGACCGCGAACGTCGAGGCGACCGTCGGCAGCAAGGCTGAGCTGGTGTCGATCCCGCTGACCGCGATGGCCGAGAAGGACGGCAAGCAGATCGTCTGGACGGTCGACCGCGCGAGCGACACGGTCCATCCGCGCCCGATCAAGGTCGCCAACTTCACCGCTGACGGTGTCGCCGTGGCCGATGGCCTGAAGCAGGGCGACGTGGTGGTAGCCGCCGGCACGCAATTCATGACCGAGAACCTGAAGGTCAAGCTTTCCGGCGACGTCGCCCAGCAGTCCGCTTCGGCTGAGGAAGACGTCGCCACCAGTAGCCTGCGCTAGCGCGAGGCGTAACGAACGCCTTTCCCGCCTCGCTGCGCGAGCCGCGAGCCGGGGAGGGGCATGGGTTCCGGGCGGCGAACGCGCCCGATCGACGAGATGCCGGCTGTTGGTATCCCCCGCACCATGGCCGCGTCCAGCGCGATTGCGAGTCTCTCTCCGCTTGAGGTGCTCGCCGCCCGGAAGCCACCGAGCAATTCATGAGTAATGGCAAGCGTGCCTTGCCGGCCAATTGGACTGGACTGCGCCATGACCACCGACAGCAGCACCGAAAAGCGGCCCTTCAACCTCTCGCGCTGGGCGATCGGACATCCGAGCATCGCCCGCTTCCTGTTCGGCCTGATCATCCTGGCCGGCGCGCTCGGCCTGATGCGCATGGGCCAGAAGGAAGACCCCGACTTCACCTTCCGCGTCATGGTGGTGCAGGCGGTCTGGCCCGGCGCCTCGATCCAGGACATGGAGGATCAGGTCGTCAACAAGATCGAGCGCAAGCTGCAGGAAACGCCGCATCTCGATTTCGTGCGCTCCTACACCCGCGCCGGCAGCGCCATCATCACCTTGCAGGTCAAGGGCGACACCAATGCGGACCAGGTGAAGGACGCCTTCTACCAGGTGCGCAAGAAGGTCGGCGACATTGCCAACGAACTGCCGCAGGGCCTGCTCGGGCCGTACTTCAACGACGAGTTCGGCGACACCTTCATCACGCTGCATTCGATCAGCGGCGACGGCTTCACCTATCCGGAGCTGAAGAAGTTCGCCATCCAGGCGCGCGACATGCTCTTGACGACGCCGGGCGTCGAGAAGGCAGTTATCATCGGCGACCAGCCGGAGAAGATCTACATCGACGTCTCATCCAAGGCGCTCGCCGAGCGCGGCCTGACCATTATCGATCTGCAGAACGCCGTGAAAGGCCAGAACGCCGTCGATCCGGCGGGCTCGGTCGATACCGGCCTGCGCTCCGTGCGCATCTCGGTCGAGGGCGACGTCACCAGGGCCACCGACATCCGCGAGCTGAGACTGCGCGCCGGCAACCAGGTGACGCGTCTCGGCGACATCGCCACCGTCACCTCCGGCCTCGAGGATCCCTACCAGCGCAAATACCGCTTCAACGGCCACGAGAGCGTCCAGGTCGGCGTCGTCATGGCCAAGGGCTTCAACGTCAGGGACGTCGGCAAGGACGTGGAAGAGACCTACAAGCGCTTCGAGGAAGGCCTGCCTTACGGTGTCGCGGTCGACCAGATTTCCGACCAGCCCGAGGTGGTCAAGGATGCCGTCAACGAGTTCATGGAGGCGCTCGGTGAAGCGCTGCTCATCGTTCTCGTGGTCTCGTTCTTGTCGATCGGCTGGCGCTCCGGCCTGGTGATCGCGATCGCCATTCCGCTGGTCCTCGCCGCCACTTTCGCCATCATGTACGAGATCGGCATCGACCTGCAGCGCATCTCGCTCGGCGCGCTGATCATCGCGCTTGGCCTATTGGTCGATGACGCCATGATCGTCGTCGAGATGATGGAGCGAAAGCTCGAGGAGGGGCTGGTCAAGATCGAGGCGGCAAGCTTCGCCTATACCTCGACCGCCTTCCCGATGCTCACCGGCACGCTGATCACCACCGCCGGCTTCATCCCGGTCGGCTTTGCCGCCTCGACCGCCGGCGAATATGTGCGCACGCTGTTCTATGTCGTCGGTATCGCGCTCGTCGTGTCTTGGTTCGTCGCGGTCTATTTCACGCCGTGGCTGGGCTATATGATCCTGAAGCAACGCAAGCACGCCGGCACCCATCATGATGTCTTCGACACGCGCTTCTATCGGCGCCTGCGCTCGACGGTCACCTGGGCCGTGCGCCACCGCATCATCGTCCTGGTGATGACGCTGGTCACCTTCGGTACCAGTCTCTGGGCCTTCCAGTTCATTCCGCAGAACTTCTTCCCGCAGTCCTCGCGTCCGGAGATCCTGGTCGATCTCTGGCTGCCGGAAGGTACCTCGATCAAGGAGGTCGAGAACCAGGCCAAGGCGCTGGAAGCCAGGATGATGGACGATCCTGACAAGCGCTTCATCGCCACTTACATCGGCGAGGGCGCGCCGCGCTTCTTCCTGCCACTCGACCAGCAGCTCAGGAACCCGAACTTCGCCCAGCTCCTGGTGATGGCCAAGGACGAGCCGGCGCGCGAGCGGCTGATCGTCAAGCTGCGCGGCATCCTTGCCAAGGACTTCCCCTCGATCCGCGGCAAGGTCGACCGGCTGTTCCTCGGTCCGCCGACCGGCTGGCCGGTGCAGATGCGCATCATGGGTCCGGACCGCCAGGAGGTGCGCCGCATCGCCGATGAGGTGAAGGCGAGGTTCCAGGCGAACCCGCTGCTCGGCGCGGTGCATGACGACTGGCTGGAGCCGGTGCCGGCGATGAAGCTGGTGATCGACCAGGATCGCGCCCGTGCGCTCGGCGTCACCTCGCAGCGTATCCGCCAGATGCTGCAGGCCACCATGTCCGGCGCGCCGCTCGACGATTTCCGCGACGGCGAGGAGACGGTCTCGATCGTCGCCCGTGAGCCGGAGGCGACCCGCAAGGTGCTGTCCTCGGTCGACTCGGTCTACATCCCGACCGACTTCGGCGGCTCGGTGCCGCTGTCGCAGGTGGCCAAGGTCGTGCCCGTCATGGAGCAGGGCATCGAGTGGCGGCGCGACCGCCTGCCGACAATCACCGTGCGCGGCACGCTGCCGGACGGCGTGCAGTCGAACGACGTCGTCACCAAGATGTACAACGACATGAAGGATTTGCGCGCCGGCCTCGCGCCCGGTTACAAGATCGAGATCCAGGGCGGCGCGGAGGACTCGGCTGAAAGCCAGGCCTCGATCGCGGCCAAGGCGCCGATCATGCTCGCCGTCATCGTCATATTGCTGATGGTCCAGCTCCAGCATTTCGGCAAGTCTATGCTGGTGCTGGCCACCGGTCCGCTGGGCATCATCGGCGCCGCCGCGGCGCTTCTGATCAGCGGCGCGCCGTTCGGCTTCGTCGCCATCCTCGGCGTCATCGCGCTGCTCGGCATCATCATGCGAAACTCGATCATCCTGGTCGATCAGATCGATCAGGACATCGCGGCCGGCATGGAGCGATCGGAAGCGATCGTCGGCGCCGCCGTGCGCCGCTTCCGGCCGATCATGCTGACGGCGCTGACTGCCGTGCTGGCGCTGATCCCGATCTCGCGCGCCGTCTTCTGGGGACCGCTCGCCTACGCCATGATGGGCGGCATCCTGGTCGCGACCGTGCTGACCATCCTAGTGCTGCCGGCCGGCTACGCCCTGTTCTTCGGCCGCGAGCCAAAGAAGGCCAAGACCGACGAGCAGGCCCCCGAGCCGGAACAGATCGAAGGCATCGAAAGACCGCAACTGGCGCTCGCTGCGGAATAGAGCATGATCCCGAAAAGTGCGTAGCGGTTTTCGGAAAAGATCATGCTGAAATGAGGAGACAGGTGGCAACCTCGAATCATCCGCCATCGGCGAAAGCCGGTGGCGGATGATCTGTATTTAGGGGGTAGCGGCGCGTGAAAGCCGGCTGGCTGGCCGTCAGCCGAGGTCTTCGGAATGGGCGATCGCGACGCCGTATTCAGCGGCCGCATCAAGCATGGTGTGCCAGAGGCTCTCGGCAAAGGTTGCGAAGATCAGCAGGTTGAACACGGCCTGGCCGTCGTCCCGGTCCTTGCCGCGCCAGAGCGTGACGCTGGTGTGATCCACCGACGTTGCCGCCGCCGCGCCGACCGGGAACGCGGCAGGATGCAAATCAATCGAAGACAGCTTGGCGAGCAGCGCGCGCGCCTTCTCGCCTGAAATGCTGATCAGTGCCCGCGCGTGCGATTGGTCGGAAAGGGAGGCCGATCCGGCAAAGACCGGGGCAAGCATCTCCATCGTGTGCTTCCCGCCTTTCGACAGCACGAGGAACTGATCCGGTCCGGACCAGATCAATGTTGCGTCGGCCGCGTCGACCGCGCTTGGCGTTTCCGGAGCCGCGACGCCGAAGTGGGCCTTCGCGGCCTTAGTCATCTCGCCCGTCCTGCCGCGCCGCGCCATCACCTGCACGAGGCCGAAATCGCGGATTTCGGTCAGCGACACGCCGGCGCCGCCCGGCGCGCCATAGGCGCCTGCGACCAGCGCGCGGTCGAGCGGGCTGCGGACATCCCAGGAAAACTCAGCCACGCTGGCGCCCCCCATCCGGATCGTAGAAGACGGAATTGCGGAGCTCGACATCGTAGTCCTCGCCGAGCAGCGGATCATGCGCGCGCACGATCTCGCCGATGCGCTGGCGGCCGCGCTCGACGAGCCCGAGCCCGATCCACTGGTCGAGCACCGGCGAGAAGCAGACCGAGGTGACGTAGCCCTGGTCGTTGTCTGGTCCAGGAGTCTCGCCCTTTGGAATGATGTGCGCGCCGGAGCGCAGGCGCCGCGCCTTGTCGGTCGGCTTGAGCCCGACGACGATCTGCCGATTCGGCGCGACCAGCGCCTCGCGCCCGGCCATGACGCGGCCGACAAAATCCTTCTTAGTCGACATCATCTTGCCGAGGCCGAGATCAGCCGCGGTGGTGGTGCCGTTGAGCTCCGGCCCTGCGACATGCCCCTTCTCGATGCGCATCACGCCGAGTGCCTCGGTGCCGTAGGGTGTCACGCCGAGAGGATTGCCGGCGATCATCAGGTTGCGCGCCAGTGCCTCGCCGTAGCGCGCCGGCACCGAAATCTCGAACGCCATTTCGCCGGAGAAGGAGATGCGGAACAGCCGCGCCTTGATGCCGCCGCGCAGCTTGACCTCGCGCGCCCCCATGAACGGGAAACCTTCGTTCGACAGGTCTTCCGCCGGATCGACGATCTCCTTCAGCAGATCGCGGGTCTTCGGCCCGGCGATCGAGAACTGCGCCCACTGGTCGGAGACCGAGGTGAGCTGCACGTCGAGTTGTGGGAACAGCACCTGGCGGCAGAATTCGAGGTGCTGCATCACCAGCCCCGCCTTGGCGGTGGTGGTGGTGAGGAAATAATGGTCCTCGGCCAGCCGCGAGGTGGTGCCGTCGTCATAGACGATGCCGTCCTCGCGCAGCATCAGCCCGTAGCGCGCCTTGCCGACAGCGAGGCTGGAGAAGGCGTTGATGTAGACGCGGTCCAGGAAGATGCCCGCGTCGGCGCCGTGCACGTCGATCTTGCCGAGCGTCGAGACATCGCAGAAGCCGACGCCGCCGCGCACCGCCTTGACCTCGCGGGTCACCGATTCCAGCCAGTCCTTCTCGCCGGCGCGCGGATACCATTGTGCGCGCTTCCAAAGGCCGGTGTCGACGAACACCGCGCCCTGTTCGGCCGCCCAGTGATGCGACGGCGTCAGCCGCGTCGCATGGAAATTCTCGTCGCGATGGTGGCCGGCGAATGCGCCTATGGCGACCGGCGCGTAAGGCGGCCGGTAGATCGTCGTGCCGGTCTCAGGAATGGATTTGCCGCTTACCGCCGCCATGATGGCGAGGCCGGTGACGTTGGATGTCTTGCCCTGGTCGGTCGCCATGCCGAGCGTGGTGTAACGC
>NZ_RZSL01001070.1:0-1111 GCF_003997355.1 Mesorhizobium sp. M1E.F.Ca.ET.041.01.1.1
GCTGTGGTGCTGCCGGCCGCCGCCGATGTTGGGCCCGCCGACGCCGACGTCAACGAGACCTCCGCCGCGCTCGCCTGGCGCAACGGCACCTGGGTCGCCAACGGCAATCTCGTCTGGCGCCATCTCGGCATCCCGACAGTGACGGTGCCGATGGGCACCATGGCCGATATCGGCATGCCGGTCGGGCTGACCTTTGCCGGCAAGGCCTATGACGACGCGGCGCTGCTGCGCTTCGCCGGCGACTACGAGCGCGCCACGAAGCGCCGCACCGTCCCGCCGCGCACGCCGCCGTTGGCGGGCGATGTGTTTGTGGAGGGCCGGGACGCGCCGGGTCCGGCTGGCGATGTGCCGCTTACGATAATGCTGACTGCCGAGACGACCCGCGCCGGCGACACCGACGAGATCGCGATCACGCTGGAGATCGATGCAAGCGAGGCAGGACCGGATGTCGCCGTCGTCAAGGTCCATCTCAACGGCGAGTCGGTCCATATGCAGGCGAGCGGCAACCGCTATACCGGCAGGGTCGTCGTGCCGGCCTCGACGCATCAGGGCTTCCACAGCGTCTGGCGCGGCTCCTACGGCTCGATCGTCACCGCCATCGTGCGCCTGCCGGATGGGCGCGCGGCGGGGGCGTATGTGGTGACGGGCGGGATAGGCTAGCGCCTCACCTTCTCCCCTTGTGGGAGAAGGTGGATCGGCGCGAAGCGCCGAGACGGATGAGGGGTGTTGGACGGAGCGCTGCGCTGAAAGGTAAAGCTCTGAAATCGCTCAATATTTCTGCATCTCATTCCTTCTGGAACCCTCATCCGTCGCCTTCAGCGACACCTGCTCCCACGAGGGGAGAAGGTGAGGGCGGCGCCACCTCATTTCACCCAATCCACCACCAGCGCCACAACCCCAAATACCGCCCCCGCCGCGCAGACCGCATTCCACCCGCCCCATGCCCAGGCGATTCCCGCCAGCAGCGAACCGATGGCCCCTCCGATGAAAAAGATGCCGACGAAGAGCCCGTTGAGTCTTCCGCGCGCCTTGGGCTGCAAAAGGTTGATGGCGCGGCGGCCGAGCGTCTGGTCGCCGGTGACGCCGATGTCGAGCAGCACGGCGCTTGCGC
>NZ_RZSL01001071.1:0-1109 GCF_003997355.1 Mesorhizobium sp. M1E.F.Ca.ET.041.01.1.1
GATCAGCACGGGGTTGTTCTTGGTGCGCCGCGACAGCACCTGGATAGTGCGGCGGATCTCGTCGTCGCGGCCGATGACCGGATCGAGCTTGCCCGCGCGGGCGTCGGCGGTGAGGTCCCGCGCATATTTCTTCAGCGCGTCATAACCCTGTTCGGCATTGGCCGAATCGGCGGTGCGACCTTTGCGAACGTCGTTGATGACCTGGTTCAGCGCCTGCGCGGTGACGCCGGCCTTGGCCAGGATGTCGGCGGTCTTGGCCGACTTTTCCATGGCGAGCGCCTGCAGCAGCCGCTCGACGGTGACGAAACTGTCGCCGGCCTTCTTGGCCAGTTCCTCGGCGGTCGAGAACACCTTGGCGAGCGGCTGGGCGAGATAGAGCTGGCCGTTACCGCCTTCCACCTTCGGCATCGCTTCCAGCGCCGCCTCGACGCCGAGCTTGACGTCGCGGACACGGCCGCCGGTGCGCTCGATCAGGGACGCGGCGAGGCCCTCGTCGTCGTCGACGAGCACCTTCAGCATATGCTCTGGAGTGAATTGCTGGTGGTTGCGCGAGAGCGCCATGGTCTGCGCGGACTGGATGAAACCGCGCACGCGCTCCGAGTATTTTTCAAGATTCATATCTGTCTCCTTCCGTCACCGGCCCGCTTTGCGGCACCGGATCAGATTGCGGTGACGGACCCGCTCATTCGAGCCGAGCCCTGTTCAGCCGAGATATGGTGTATGGGCGAAGGTCTCTCAAGACGCCTTGATGTCGGTCAAAACAGAATATTCCAATGCATGTCGCCCGAAGTGCACCAGCGGTTCTGGGAGAACGACATGCGTCCAAACAAAGACTTGAAACAGCGAACTGAAAGATCCGCCACGCGCTTCAGGCGCGCACAAACGTAAACGGCGGAGATTTCTCTCCGCCGTTCGAATGCCGGAAAATGGACCTGGATCAGCTGTTTGCGTCGGCGACTGCCGGTTCGCTGGTGTCGCCTGCCGGCTCACTGGCGACGCTCCCGCCCGGCGCGGCATTTGCTTCTTCGGCAGCAGCGACGACCGTGTCGTTGCCGTTGTCGGTCGCGTTGCCGTCGTCGGCGGGGCTATCCGACTGGTCGGCATTGCCC
>NZ_RZSL01001072.1:0-1105 GCF_003997355.1 Mesorhizobium sp. M1E.F.Ca.ET.041.01.1.1
GTATAGGTGATGCGGTTGACCATGCAGGGCGCGCCGCCGACCGCCATCTCGCGGAAGTCCATGAAACGGAAGGCCTTGGTCGAGACGTCGACATCGACAAGCTTCTGCAACAGGTCGCGGGATTTCGGCCCGGCGATCGACAGGCCGACAAGCGTCTGGTCGAAGCGGTGGATGCGGACCGCCCCATCCTTCGGCAGGTGCTTTTCGAACCAGCGCATGTGATATTTCTGCGCCGCCGACGAGCCCCAGATCATGAAGCGGTCCTCACCGGTCTTGGCGATGGTGAAGTCGCCGATCAGCTTGCCGAATTCGTTGACCATAGGGGTCAGCACGATGCGGCCTACCTTCGGCATGCGGTTGGTCATCAGCCGATTGAGAAAATCCTCAGCACCCGGCCCCGAGACCTCGTATTTGGCGAAGTTGGCGATCTCGGTGACGCCGACCTTCTCGCGCGTGGCGCGCACCTCCTCGCCGATCGGACCGAAATCGTTCGAACGATGGAAGGAAACGATGTCCTTCGGCTCGGTGCCCTTCGGCGCGAACCAGAGCGGGGTCTCCAGGCCCCATGAGTCGCCCATGACCGCGTTGTTGGCGAGCATGGTGTCGTAGAGCGGCGTCGTCTGCGCGGGCCTAGCGGCGGGCAGTTCCTCGTTCGGGAAGCGGATCGAGAAGCGGCGTGAGTAATTCTCGCGCACCTTGGCGTTGGTGTAGCGCAGGCTCGCCCATTCGCCGAAGCGCGCGACGTCCATGCCCCAGACATCGAAGCCCGGATCGCCATGCACCATCCAGTTGGACAGAGCGAGGCCGACGCCGCCGCCCTGGCTGAAGCCGGCCATCACGGCGCAGGCGCACCAGAAATTGGTCAGACCCTGCACCGGGCCGACCAGCGGATTTCCGTCGAGCGCGAAGGTGAAGGGGCCGTTGATGATCTGCTTGATGCCGGCCTTCTCGATGCCGGGGAAATGCTTGAAGCCGATTTCCAGCGACGGCGCGATACGATCGATGTCGGGCTGCAGCAATTCATGGCCGAAATCCCAGGGCGTGTTCACCGGCGACCACGGCTTGCAGGCCTTCTCATAGGTGCCGAGCAGGATGCCGTTGCGCC
>NZ_RZSL01001073.1:0-1098 GCF_003997355.1 Mesorhizobium sp. M1E.F.Ca.ET.041.01.1.1
CCCTTGGCGGTACCGTGGATACGGCCCTTGAACTGCTTGCGGAACTTTGTGCGCTTTGGCTGCAGCATCGTCCTAACTCCAAATTCTCAAATGTCTCAGGCGTTCTCGCGACGACGACCGCGCTCGCGCTCGCCGGTCTGACCGCCATGATCGCCTTCCGTCGCGCGACGCTCCGATGCCATCGGATCGTGCTCGAGGATCTCGCCCTTGAACACCCACACCTTGACGCCGCAGATGCCGTACGCCGTTTGCGCCTCGGCCGTGCCGTAGTCCACATCGGCGCGCAGCGTGTGCAGCGGCACGCGGCCTTCGCGGTACCACTCCATGCGCGCGATCTCGGCGCCGCCGAGACGGCCGCCGCAGTTGATGCGGATGCCTTCGGCGCCGAGACGCATGGCGGACTGCACGGCACGCTTCATGGCGCGGCGGAACGCGATGCGGCGCTCAAGCTGCTGGGCGATCGACTGCGCGATCAGCGTGGCGTCGATTTCCGGCTTGCGCACTTCAACGATGTTGAGGTGCGTCTCGGACTTCGTCATCTCCATCAGCTTCTTGCGAAGCTTCTCGATGTCGGCGCCCTTCTTGCCGATGATCAGGCCCGGACGCGCCGCATGGATGGTGACGCGGCACTTCTTGTGCGGACGCTCGATCACAACCTTGGAGATCGCGGCCTGCTTGAGTTCCTTTTCAAGATATTTGCGGATCTTGATGTCCTCATGCAGCAGCTGGCCATACTCGCCGGTGTTCGCGAACCAGCGCGAATCCCAGGTGCGGTTGATGCCGAGACGCAGCCCGATCGGATTGACTTTCTGGCCCATTATGCGGCCTCCCCTTTTTCCTCGACTTCACGAACGACGATCGTGAGGTGCGAGAACGGCTTTTCGATACGGCTGGCGCGACCACGGCCACGAGCGTGGAACCGCTTCATGACGATCGACTTGCCGACATAGGCTTCCGAGACGATCAGCGAGTCGACATCGAGGTCGTGGTTGTTTTCCGCGTTGGCGATCGCCGACTCCAGCGTCTTCTTGACCGTGCCGGAAATCCGCTTGGCCGAGAATTCGAGGTCGGAAAGCGCTGTCGCGACCTTCTTGCCGC
>NZ_RZSL01001074.1:0-1095 GCF_003997355.1 Mesorhizobium sp. M1E.F.Ca.ET.041.01.1.1
GCGCCAGACGATCGCCGACACGCTCGGTGTCGGCGGCATCATGCGGGGTCTCAGAACCGTGCCGCATCTGTGGAAGATCTGCGAGGACATGCTCGCCGTCTGCCCGGAGGCGATCATGCTGCAATATGTCAACCCGATGGCGATCAACACCTGGGCGATCGCCGAGAAATACCCCCAAATCAAGCAGGTCGGGCTTTGTCATTCGGTGCAGGGCACGGCGATGGAACTGGCGCATGACCTCGACCTCCCCTATGAGGAAATCCGCTACCGCTCGGCCGGCATCAACCACATGGCCTTCTACCTGAAGTTCGAGCATCGCCAGCCGGACGGCTCCTATCGCGACCTCTATCCAGACCTTGTGCGCGCCTATCGCGAAGGCCGCGCGCCGAAGCCGGGATGGAACCCGCGCTGCCCCAACAAGGTGCGCTACGAGATGCTGACCCGGCTCGGCTATTTCGTCACCGAAAGCTCGGAGCATTTCGCCGAATACACGCCCTATTTCATCAAGGACGGGCGCCCGGACCTGATCGAGAAATACGGCATCCCGCTGGACGAATATCCAAAACGCTGCATCGAGCAGATCGAGCGCTGGAAAGGCCAGGCGGAAGCCTACCGCTCGGCCGAACGGATCGAGGTCGAACAATCGAAGGAATATGCTTCCTCGATCATGAACTCAGTCTGGACCGGCGAGCCGTCGGTGATCTACGGCAATGTCCGCAACAATGGCTGCATAACCTCGCTGCCCTTCGACTGCGCTGCCGAGGTGCCGTGCCTTGTCGACGCCTCCGGCATCCAGCCGACCTATATCGGCGACCTGCCGCCGCAGCTGACGGCGCTGATCCGCACCAACATCAATGTGCAGGAACTGACGGTGCGGGCGCTGATGAGCGAGAACCGCGAGCACATCTACCACGCGGCGATGATGGACCCACACACCGCGGCCGAACTCGACCTCGACCAGATCTGGTCGCTGGTCGACGACCTCATCGCCGCGCATGGCGACTGGCTGCCGGCCTGGGCGCGCAAGGGTGGCAGGAGCAAGGCCGCCTGATTTTCCAGAAAAATTGCGGAAAGCCGGAAAGCTGCGGATAGGTC
>NZ_RZSL01001075.1:0-1091 GCF_003997355.1 Mesorhizobium sp. M1E.F.Ca.ET.041.01.1.1
CTCGCATTCGGAAAGGGCGGCGGCGACATAGCGGCGCGATTCGACCGACACCTCGTCGAACAGCGGCAGGGTCAGATCCTCAAGCTGGGCGATCTCGCGGCGCGACGGGCGCGTCAGCGAGCAGAAGGCCGACACCGCGGCGCGGAACAGCCTTTCAGCTTTTCCCGCTTCGGTCCGGATAGCGATATGCCTGAAATCCGAAGATGACACGGAGGATACGCCCGATACTCGACACAGACCTGGCCCCGCTCGATCCGGCCGGGCCGGTTTCGCGTCTCCAGGGAACAAAGATCAAATTAGCCGCGATCCGTTAGCGCTCCGTTAACCCTCTGCCCGCCTTAATCGACTTTGGAGGCGTTGCGTTGTGCTCCGGTCAAACCGAGAGGAATGCGCGAACCATGGGCATGGTCCTGTCTTTTGTGCCGAGAACGGCACCGGTCAATCGAGTAAATCACGCTACCGATACGGCGGCGGCGGTCATCATCTTCCCCGGCGTCCGCTACGAACAGCAGCCGCAGGTCGGCGCGGCGCGTCCGGACGGCCCGGACAAGCCGGGTTCGCCGCGGCCCACGGCCCCGCACCACTGATCTGTTTGGCTTCTCAGTAGTCCTGCAGTTCGCAGGCGCTCTGCTCGAGAAAGCGTGAAACGATCGGCTTCCAGCTCTCGTCCGGCACGAAGGCGCGGACGACGAAGATGCCTTCCTCGATCGGCGCCTCGACGAAGATCGCGCCCTGCAATTCCTCCGGAAGATCGCGCCGCACGTCGATCATCTGCGCCGGCGTCAGCACCACGGCATCGAGCTTCTCGCTGTTCGCGTTGTGGTCGTTGAAGGAATAGATGTTGTGGCCGCTGCGGTCATAGACCGAGGCCGACCAGAACGGCACGTCGCCCGGCGCCTTGATCCGCACCAGCCCGTCGGCGAGATCGAAGCGGCAGGCGGCGGCGTAGAACATCGGGTCGACCGACTTCACCACCGGCGCGCCGCCGGCTTCGGCGTCCAGGCGCGTCATCCTGTAGAGGTCGGAGGTCATCGCCAGCCGCGACCAGGCATCGCGCTCGGAAAATTCAGGCACCAGGAACAGCACCACGA
>NZ_RZSL01001076.1:0-1089 GCF_003997355.1 Mesorhizobium sp. M1E.F.Ca.ET.041.01.1.1
GGAAGAGTGCGGGCGCCCAACCAGCCAATCTCCCCCCTTGCGGGGGAGATGTCCGGCAGGACAGAGGGGGGTGCTGTCCCGCCGGCATTTCAGCAAATCTTCGCGCCGCGCAAACCCTCTCCATCCTTGGCCCATCTCTCCCGCCTTTATCCGCAACCCCGTATCGGCTAAGGGGCAGGCACCAAAACTCTTGCCCGGACTGCCGCCCCGCCCATGACCGCCAAGCAATCCCCTCTCTTCCTCGGCATCGACACCGGCGGCACCTACACCGATGCGGTGCTGTGGTCGGAAGAGGGCGGGCCCCTGGATAACCCAAACAAGGGCAAGGTGCTGGCCAAGGCCAAGGCGCTCACCACCAGGCACGATCTCGCCGTCGGCATTTCCGGCGCGGTCGATGCGGTGCTGGAGAAGGCCGGCACCGACCCGGCGGCGATCAAGCTGGTGTCGATGTCGACGACTTTGGCCACCAACGCTCTGGTCGAGGGCCAGGGCGGCCGCGTGGCGCTCATCATGATCGGCTTTTCCGAGGCCGACCTTGCCCGCGACGGGCTGAAGACGGCGCTCGGCACCGATCCGGTCGTGTTCTGCCCCGGCGGCCATGACGTGCACGGCAATGCGGCAAAACTCGACCTTTCCGGCCTCGAGGCGGCGCTGCCGGAGCTTGGGCGTTCGGTGTCGGGCTTTGCCGTCTGCGCCTATTTCGCCACCCGCAATCCGGCGCATGAGCTGGCGGCGCGCGACCTGATCCGCGAGAAGACCGGCCTGCCGGTCACCGCCAGCCATGAATTGTCGGCCAAGCTCGGCGGCCCGCGCCGCGCGCTCACCACTTTGCTCAACGCCCGCCTGATCTCGATGATCGACCGGCTGGTGGCTGCGACCGAAGGCTTTCTTGCCAAACGCGGCATCGCAGCACCCCTGATGGTGGTGCGCGGCGACGGCGCGCTGGTCTCCGCGGCCTTCGCCCGCCAGCGGCCGATTGAAACCATTCTCTCCGGCCCGGCCGCCAGCCTTGTCGGCGCCCGCCACATGACCGGGCTCGACGACGCCATGGTGTCGGACATCGGCGGCACCACCACGGATGTCGCGGTG
>NZ_RZSL01001077.1:0-1084 GCF_003997355.1 Mesorhizobium sp. M1E.F.Ca.ET.041.01.1.1
TCCCTGGTGAGCATGCTATTCATCACCGGCAACGCCGGCATCTTCTTCCCAGTCACTGGAAAACCCCGGCATGATGTCGCCCGCCAGCAGCTTCTCCTTCGACAGCAGGCCCGCATCCTCAAGCGCTTCGATGTCGGGGAGATCGCGCAGAGTGTCGAACCCGAACTGCAGCAGGAACGCCTTGGTCGTGACATACGTGTATGGCGCGCCTGGGGTCGGGCTGCGTGGGCCTGAGGCGATCAGGCCGAAGCCGCGCAAATTGCCGATCAGGTCGCGGCTGATTTCCTTGCCGAAGAAGGCGGACAGCTCGGCACGGGTGATCGGCTGGAAGTAGGCGATCGTCAACAGCACGAGTACCTCCGACTGCGAAAGGTTCTTTTGCCCCTGCTCGCCGGTGCCCAAGGCCGCGTGAATAGCGTCGCCGTAGGCAGAGCGCGTCAAATGCTTCCAGCCGCCGGCGACCGCCACCAGATCATAGGGGCGGCCGCGCAGCTCCTCGCGGATGTCGTCGATCAGGAGATCAATGCTGCAGCTCTTGCCGACGATACGCGCCAGGGTGTCACGTGTCACCGGCTCGCTGGCCGCGAAGATCGTCGCTTCGACTCTGGCCATCCACTCCCGCCAGCGAACCTCCGCCGGCAGGTGGTCGAGATCGCGATCGAACAGGCGGTCGCCTGATCGATGGTCATCTGACCGGCCCTGCCCTCGCCTCTTGCGCGCCGCTTCAGCCATTTCCTAAAGCCCGTAGATGCGGAACGTGGTGCGGCCGGACAGCTCGCGCACGGCGCCGAGATCGACCAGTCGGTCGAACAGGCGCCGCAGGCCGCGGTCGCTCATCCCGGCGATTTCTTGCGACGCCACGAGCGCATCGTCGGACAGCAGCTTTTCGACGACACGGTCCGCACCCTTCGCCCGCAGCTTCGGCGCGACGGCGAGCAGCCGCTCGGCGCGGCGGCCGAGCTCGGTCGAGAGGTCGATCGCCCGCAGCGCTGCGCGCGCCTGAGCCACGAGCAGGCCCTGCACCCTCTCCCCGCCTGGCGCCTGATCCCTCTCCGTCAGACTGGTTGTTCTCACTCGCACGCCG
>NZ_RZSL01001078.1:0-1082 GCF_003997355.1 Mesorhizobium sp. M1E.F.Ca.ET.041.01.1.1
CCCCTATGCGATGGCCGGCCTGTTCTTCCTGTTTCCGATCATCTTCTTCAGCGTGCTGTTCTGGACCCGCTACAAGAACCGGCCGGACCGGCTCTATATCCTGCTCGGCCTAACGCTCGTCATCGGGGGTTGGATCTATATCGGCCTCGTCTTCGACAAGGATCCGCTGAAGATCGTCCACATCGATCCCAACCAGCTCAACATTTTCGTCGCGGTGGTGTTCGCTTCCAGCCCCGGCGTGTTCCGCATCGTGCGCGGGCTCACCATGGACATCAAGACGCGCGACTATGTGGCGGCGGCGCAGACGCGCGGTGAATCGCCCTGGTACATCATGTTGTGGGAGATCCTGCCCAACGCGCGCGGGCCGCTGATCGTCGATGCCTGCCTGCGCATCGGCTACACGACGATCCTGCTCGGCACGCTCGGCTATTTCGGCCTCGGGCTGGCACCCGAAAGCCCCGACTGGGGCACCGCGATCAAGGATGCGAGCCGCCTGTTGCGCTCCTTCATCCATCCGGCGCTGCCGCCGACGATCGCGCTGATGTCGTTCGTGCTGGGGCTGAACCTTCTGGCGGATTCGCTGCGCGAACAGTCGATGAAGGATTGATGGCGGGGTCTTCGGCCCTACTTGGAAAACAAGGATTGGAGCGACCCATGAACGAGGCAGTTCGAGATCCGGCCAAGCCGACCAATGGGCCGATCATCGAGATCGAGAACCTCTCGATCTCCTTCTTTACACGCAAGGGCGAAATACCGGCCGTGATGGACTTTTCCTGCACGGTCATGCCCGGCGAAGCGATGGGCATCGTCGGCGAATCCGGCTGCGGCAAGTCGACCGTGTCGCTCGGCATCATGCGCGACCTCTCCAACATCGGGAAGATCGTCGGCGGGCGGATCAAGTTCCAGGGCCGGGACATGGGCGAGATGTCCGAGGAGGAGCTGCGCGCCATCCGCGGCAACAAGATCGCCATGATCTACCAGGAGCCGATGGCGAGCCTCAATCCGGCGATGAAGGTCGGCCAGCAATTGATGGAAGTGCCGCTGATCCACGATAAGGTCTCGAAGGATGAGGCCTACAAAAG
>NZ_RZSL01001079.1:0-1073 GCF_003997355.1 Mesorhizobium sp. M1E.F.Ca.ET.041.01.1.1
ATCTGGCGGGCGCGCTGATCCACCAGGAGGCCGGCGGCCATGCCGCCCGGATCGACGGCAGCGCCTATCTGCCGTCGCATGTCGACGGCGGGCTGCTTGTCGCGCCGGACAAGCAAAGTTGGGACGAACTGCGCCGCGAGCTCTGGGCCGACTGACCCAAGCGCCAAAACCTCACACCGGCGGGTTGTGTGGTTGGAACAGCCGTCCGCGCTCGGCGACCAGGATCATCAGCAACGCCGCGACCGACACGCTGCAGAAGCCGGCGGCTAAAGGCGTGACAGTGCCGTTATAAGCCTGGCCGATCAACGTGCCGAGAATGCCACCGAGAAAAGTCTGCATGAAGCCGAGGATGGAGGACGCCGTGCCGGCGAGCTCGCCGAGCGGCTCCATGGCTAAAGCGTTGAAATTCGCGCCAAGGCAGCCGAACGGAACCATCGCCCCGGCGAAGAAGGCAATGAACAGCCAGAGCGGCATTTCAATCTCCAGCGAGACGACGAGCCAGATCAAACTGATGCTGAGAAACAAGAGCAGCGCGCTCTGAGACAGGCGGCGCATGCCGATCCGACCGACGAGCCGCGCGTTGAGGAAGTTCGAGAAGGCGAGCACGCCCGCGACGCCCGCGAAGATCAGCGGGAACAGCTCACCGACATGGAAGACGTCGAGATAGATCTGCTGCGCCGAATTGATGAAGCCGAACATGGCGCCGAAGATGAAGGTGCTGGCGAAGGCGTAGCAAAGCGCGATGCGGTTGGTGAGCACGATGCGGAAGCCGCCGGCAACCGCGTTGATCGTAAGCGGGCGGCGGTATTCCGGATGCAGCGTCTCCGGCAGGCGCAGCAGCGACCATGTCGACACGATCAGCGCGCCGACGGCCATGGTGACGAAGATCCAGTGCCAGGTGGCGAAGAGCATGATGAACTGACCAATACCGGGCGCGACGACAGGGATCGCCATGAACACCATGAAGATCAGCGACATCACCTCGGCCATGCGGCGGCCCTCGAACGTGTCACGTACGATCGAGACGGCGATGACGCGCGTCGCGGCCGCGCCGACGCCTTGCACGGCACGGC
>NZ_RZSL01000107.1:0-14433 GCF_003997355.1 Mesorhizobium sp. M1E.F.Ca.ET.041.01.1.1
GCTCAAGTCGATCGGGCTCGAACCCTATGACTGCCTCAGTCCCGGCCTGATGGACTATATCGCCACCTGGACCGCGAAGAAGTCGGGAGCCCTGGCGGCATAGTCCGCGTTGCCGCGTCGGGGGGCGCGGCAGTCGGAATTCATGAGGCATCTTGTTGCGATAGAACGCAGCGGCGGCAAGCGAGCGTTCTTCCCGCTGACAAGACGTCGCCATCGATCAGGCTTGAAGCGGGCGCACCAAGGCTTTCTACGGCTGCAGTCTGCCGGGCCGCCCGCGGCCGAGCGAGCCGTCCGCGCGGGCCTGCAGATAGGCATAGATATCGTCCACATAGGGTGCGAAGTTGGGATCGTCGGCGAACCCTTTCATCACCGAGCCGCCGTCGGCACGGCCATTGAGCACGGCGCGCCGGAAGGCTTCGATGTCGGGCAGTCGGCTGACCAGGGACGGCGCGAAGGTCGACCCCACGCCGTCAGGGCCGTGGCAGCGGTCGCAGCCCGAATGGTAACGCCTGAAACCGTCATAGGTCCGCGCATCGGCCTTGCCGTCCACAACCCTGTAGAACTTTCCGGGAGCGGCGGCATCCTGCCCCGCCGTGCCTGCGTCGGTCGCGAAGCTCAGGAAAGCGGAAGCCAGGACAACCGTCTGCAGCAAGCTACCCATCTGTCTGTCATCCAACAGCGGCGGGCGGGAGCCCGCGCTGCGTTGCTTCGCCCGAGTCGACGGAATGGGCGCCCCCGCCCGGTGCCGACCAGCCCGATTCAGGGCGCGGTGGCAGACGTCTTGACCGGCTCCGCGCTGTCCAGCGTCAGGTCGTTCTCCGCGGCGGCGGACGGAATGAAGTTCGGCTCGCTGACAAGCAGTGCCTTGCCGTCGCGCAATATTTCGAAATCGATCGACGGTTGGCCGACGGCCTGCGGCACGGAGATCATCATGCGCTGGCCCGGTGCGAGCGTGGAGACGACGCGGACCGGCTGCTGCTCGGCCCCGGAAGCCATGGTCGCGACGACCCGGTAGCCGTCCTGCTCGACCGTGTAGTAGACGGCGCCGCTGAAGTTGCCGAGCTGGATGCTGTGGCCGCTGCCCGGCGCCAGTTCCGATGCCGCCGCGCCACCCGTGGCAGCGAGCAGCGCAAATGCAAATGCGCTAAGACGTCTGGTCATCGCTATCTCTCCCTTCGGTTCGGCGAGTTCCCGGACAGGCGGCCTGCCCGGGACTTCAGGTGACTTGAGGATTTCAGGTGACTTGAGCCTACCCCCCGCGGCCTTCGCGCACATCGGTACGATCACCCAAATTTCGGCTGCCGCCTTCCTATTTCGCTGGGGATCAGGGCGCGGCGGCGGTGGAGAGCAGCCACGGCTCGCCGCGCAGCCTGAGCAGCACTTCCATCCGGTTGGCGGCGTTGAATTTGCCGAGCACGGCCGAAACCTGGTGCTCGACCGTACGCGGTGATCGCGACAAGGTGCGGGCGACCTCCTTGTTGCTCTTGCCCTCCGCGATCAGGGCGAGCACCTGCTGCTCGTGCTGCGTAAGCCCAAGTGGATGCTGACGGGCGACCGTGTACGGACCCCGGCGCATTTTCGGCAGTCGGCCGGCGACGCCCAGGCGCTGCGCCAGCTTTCGCGCCAGCGTCGCGGCGGGGCGCGCCTCCAGCGCCTCGAGCCCGGTCACGGCGCTTGCCAGTGCCGTCGCGGCATCGGCGCCCCGCACCTGCATCAGCGCGAGCGCCGCCTCGTAGGGAAGGCCCAGGCGCTCCCATTCCTTGGCCGCCGCCAACGGATCACCGCCAAGTTCGACCGCGCGTCGCCATGGAATCCGTGTCGTCGGCGCCGGCATCGGCTCCTCCATCCCGCATCGCCGCCACCAGACCGCCAGTTCGCCGAGGTCAGAAGGACGGAAATTGTCGAGATCCATTGCGACCAGCGCCGTCAGTTGCTCGTGGCCGGCGGCGCGGTCCTCGGAAAGCCAGGCGGCCTCGGTCAGCGCCATACGGACCGGTACGATGCGCTGCAGTTCGCCGGTCGGCAGCCCCTCTTCGAGCGCCTGCTGCAGGAGCGACGCGCCGCCAGGTTCGCCCAGCCGCACGCGCACCCTGCCAAGCACGGTGAGCGCCGGCAGGTGCATGACCACCGGCAGGCGTTCCAGTTTCATGACGCCCTGTGCAATGGTCTCGGCGTCGCGAAAGCGGCCCTGTTCCATGCGAAGCTGCGCCTGCCGGCCGAGCAGATACTGCGCCGGCGAATCGAGGTCGTGCCGGGCGGCGAAGACGATGCCTTCGGAGAGCAGCCGTTCGGCGAGCGCGAAATCCTTGGACACCACCGCATATTCGGCATAGTTGGTGTAGGCCCGCGCCGCATGGTCATGGAACCCGTGCTCGAGCGCGAGCGCCAGGCTTTCCTCCATCCGTTCGCGACCGCCCGGACGATCGTCGAATAGCAGCGAGGTGCCGACATTGTTCAAGGCATGGACGCGCGTTTCGACCTCGCCCAGCCGGTCGGCCAGGGTGATCGCGCGCAGTCCCCACTCGATCGCCTCGTCGAAGCGGTAATGCAGCATATGCAGTTGCGAGCAGGTGCTGTAGGCCATCGCCAGTTCCGGCCCGGGCGGCAGGTTTTCCACCTCGCGCACCGCCTCGTGGGCGAAGTGCTCCGCCTGCTCGCCCTCGCCACGGCGCCAATGCAGCCTGGAAAGGCTGCGCAGGTTGAGGCTGACCTTGTCCGGGCGGCCGAGTTCCCGCCAGAGCGCGATGGCGCGATGCCGCGCTTCGATGATCGTGTCATAGACCTGCAGCGCCAGTCCGGCCTCGTAGGCCCAGGATTCGTAAAGCTGGGCGGCCTCGGCCGGCGGCACCTGCGCGATGTATCTGAGCGCCGTCGCCAGATGCGCGGCGGCTTCACGATGCGCGCCCAGCCGCGCAGCCTGCGCCGCGGCCTGGGGCGCGAGTTCGAGCACGCGCGCGCCGTTATCTGCGGCGGCGGCGTGGTGCACCCGGCGTGCAAGCTGGGTGCTTGCCTGCGCCGCCGGAAGCCCTGCCATTGCCGCCTCCACCTTGGCATGAAGCGACCGCTGAAGGCTGGGCGACAGCCGCTCGAGCGTCGCCTGCCTGGCAAGCTCGTGGCGGAAGGTCAGGGCGCCTTGAACGTCCCGCCGCAGCAATCCGCGGGCCACGCAGCGATCCACGACAGCGTCGACCTCGGCGCCGAGAAGGGCGCGGATCAGCCACGGCTCGACGCTGCCCGGCTCGATGCTCATCATCTCCAGCACCTTGCGCTCGCCGTCCGTCAGGCGCGACAACCGCGACCACACGGCGTCGCGGATGGAATCGGGAACGTGCCCCGGTTCCGCCCCGCGGCTCGCAAGAAGCTCGGAGACGAAGAAGGGGTTGCCCCCCGTGATCTGGTAAAGATCGGCGCCGGCGCGGCCCGACTGTTCGGCCAGTGTCGTGACCGCCTCGGGCGAAAGCGGCTTCAGCGCGATGCGGGTCAGCGATGCCGCCGGCAGGTCGCCTCTTATATGCGTGAGCGGATGGTCGGCGACCAGTTCATCGCTGCGTGCACTCAGCACCAGCATGGCGCGAAGCACGGAAATGCGGCGCCCGAGATATCGGATGAGATCGAGCGTCGCGTTATCCGCCCAATGCACGTCCTCGAAAACGAGCACAGTCGTTCCCCTGGCGTGCTGAAGCGCGCTCAGCAGCGCGGGAAAGAGCCGCTCGGGCGCGGCCCCCTGGTCGAGCAGCGCTGCGATCTGGGGGTCGAGCGCCCGCGCCATGTCCTGCAGGGGACCGAGCGGGCGCGGCGTGAACAGTGCCTCGCACCAGCCCCACAGCACCCGGCAGCCTTCTCCCGCGCGCTCGGTGAATGCCTGCAGCAGCGAAGTCTTGCCTATCCCGGCCTCGCCTTCGAGCAGCACGATGCCGCCCCGACCTTCGCCGGCACTGGCCGCGGTTGCCAGCAAGGTTTTAAGAGGTCTCTCTCGCTCGAGCAGCATTGGCGCAATCGTTTCCAGAACATGTCGCCCAAGAATGCCCCGCGTTTGCGACATGCTTAAAAACAAGACAGGGAGCGCCTCACAACAGGCGGTCCGAACGCGACGCGCTTCAGCCGCGAGTGTACCCCAACTAGGCTTGCTTTCCATTAGCATTGCTTAAAATGAGGCCGAATCCCGGCAGAGCCGATCACTTCCCGGTGCCGTCACGAATCGATCTGCGAGTGGCGGACGCCGAAACGAAGCGTGTGATGCGGGATGGAAAGGGGGCGGCGACTGTCGGCGTGGGGCCGATACCGTTGAAGAAGTCAGCTCGTATGTGGGATGGGTTCGACGAACTTCGCATCGAGGCAGCTATCCTCACGCCGGTTTCGCGAGGGGCACTGCCGGGCGGATGACTCTTAAATCGGTTGGCGCAGCCTGCAATGATATGCCGCCAGCTGATGTTGTGCACGCAGGCGTCCTCTTCATCGCAGTGGTTCGGCCGCATGTGGCCGAGCATTCGGGCGACTTTCTGCGGGTGGACACTCATATGAAGAGCGGCGAGTTCGCCGCCTTTCTGTCGCACAGCGGAATGCCGGTCTTCGACACGGTGCTGACCATGTCGATGGGCAAGCGCCTCGCCGACTTTGCCGTCGGCGGCGCAGGTGCGCCGATGACCTATGCACTTGCCAGTCAAACACTTGGGTAGTTGCAGCCGGCCCCATGGAACTTCACGGCCGTGGTCCTTTAAAGCGCGTCGCGATCTTTCAGATTCGCTCCCCGCGCTTTAAACTATTGATTTTACGCATGTCTTTGTCCCGAAACCGGTTCCCACTTTCGGGAGACATGCTTTAGACTCAGCCAGACCGTCGGTCTCGCCGGGCAACGGGCTCCGACTGCTCAAAGCAAAAGCGATGCCGCTCCGTGAGCTCCTTTGAGGTCGCTTCCAGCTCCTTCTCGCGCCGTCCGGGGTTCCACTCCAGCACAATGGCTGCGGTGTCGGCAATCCGTTCAAGGTCGCGCCGGCTGAGCCGGCCTGTGATCGCCAGCGCGGTGCGGCGCATGACGATATCGGCCAGGTGGACGACACGTTCGTTGCGCGCCAGCCAATCGATCTCCGCCAGCGTATAGTCGAACGCGTCCGCAAGCGGCTCCGTCTGCCGCCCGGCTTCGTGCGCCAGAATGGCGCGTGCCGTCGTGCCATAACGGTCGAGCAGAGCCTCGGCGCGCGCCGGCGAGGCCCCTGTCTCAGCCATGACGGAGGAGATCCAGCGGACACGCGCAGCCGCGTCGGCCGGAAAATCGCGGCCGCCGCCGATGGCGAGGTTTTGCGTGCTCACGCGCCTGGAGCGGCCAAGCCTCGCCAGCAGCAGGTCCGCCACCTCTTCGGCAAAACCGCGGAAGGTCGTCCACTTGCCGCCGACCAACGAGACGATCGGCCAACTCCGGCCGCCCTCGGTTTCCATGACGGGCGCCGAGTGATCGCGGCTGATCAGGCCCGGCGCAGTGCCGTCCGACGTCGGCAGCGGGCGGATGCCAGAATAGGCATAGACGATCTGCTCGCGCCCGAAGGAAAGACCGGGCAAAAGCGCGCGCAAGCTCGCCAGGAAATAGTCGATCTCGTCATCCTCGCAGCGCACCGTCTCGGGATCGGCGGCGCGGATATCGGTCGAGCCAACCAGCGCCCGGCCGAGATAGTCGAACACCAGGCATATGCGGCCGTCATTGGCCTCGAAGTAGATCATGCGGCCTTTCAACGCCCGCAGCAAGTCGGGATGATCGAGCAGTATGTGCGAACCCTTGGTGCCACCGACCAGTCGCGACGGTGCGCCAAGCGCTGCGTTGACACGATCGATCCATGGCCCCGCCGCGTTGACGACGATGCGCGGTCGGAAGCAGCGCTCGCCGCCCTCCGGCAGGGCGAAGCGCACGACGCCGCCGTCGCTGTCCAGCAGATGCGCGTAGTTGAAGGCCTCGGATTGAGGGCTGGCCCTGATGCCGTCCTGAAGAAGCTCGAGCACCAGCCGTTCGGGATGACGGACGGTGGCGTCATAGTAGGTACCGGCCGCCACGATGCGTGGCGTCAACGGCGGTATCTCGGTCAACGCCCGCGCTTTCGACCACAGCGTATGCCTGGGCATGACGCGGTGGCGGGCGCCGTAGAAGTCGTACATGGCGAGACCGATCTTGATCAGGAGAGCGCCGCGGCCGCGCGGCGCGGTCGTGCTGCCGAAAAGGGTGCGCAGCGCCGCCCCGATCCCCGTCAGCCAGGAAAAGATCGGGATGACGGTCGGCAGCGGCCGCACGGCATGCGGCGCGTTGCGCAACAGAAGGTTGCGCTCCAGCGTCGATTGCGCGACGAGGCTCAACTCGCCCGTCTCGAGATATTTGATACCGCCATGGATGAGCCGCGACGGTGCGGCGCTGGTGCCGGAACCGAAATCCGCCTTGTCGACGATCGCGACCTTCAGGCCCTGTTCGCACAGATCGCGAAACAGGCCGGCGCCGTTGATGCCGGCACCGATGATGAGGACATCGACATCCCGTGACGTCGCGGTCATTGCACCGGCACGATCTTGAGATTGACCCCGGCCGCCTTCAGGCTGCCGGCAATCTCGTCGGGAAGGCCGTCGTCGCTGAGCACGAGATCGAAGTCGGTGAGGTCTGCAAACAGATGCAGCGCCACCTTGCCGAACTTGGAGGAATCGATGAGCAGTACCGTGCGCGAGGCGGCGGCGGCCATGGCCTGCTTTACGCGCACCACCTGCGGATCCTGGATCAGCGTCGCGGTCTTGTCGATCGCCGAGGCCGAGCAGATGAGCAGATTCACCCTGATCTTCTGCAGAGCGCTCTCGCAGATGTGGCCGATGAAGGCGTTGTAGGTCGGGTGGTATTCGCCGCCTAGCAGGATCAGCTTCAGGTCGTCCTTGTCCACCAGTTGTTCCGCCAGAGACAGGCTGTTGGTGACGATGGTCAACGGCGCGATCTGCGGCAGGAACGGGCCGACCGCGTTGGCGGTGGTCGAATCGTCAAGAAGAACGACCTGGCCCGGCTCGATCTCGGCCAGAACCGCCCGGGCGAGCGCCTGCTTGGCGGCGGTCGCATGGGTCTGGCGGAAGCGGAAAAGGCTCTCGTAGACGCCGGACGGCTGCGCGCTGACCGCTCCATGCAGCTTGCGCAACACACCCTGGCGCGCCAGTTCATCGACGTGGCGATGGATCGTCATGCGCGAGACGCCAAAGGCCGCGACAAGCTCGTCGATGCGCGCCTCGCCATGCTGAATGACATAGTCGGCAATGTCCTGCCGGCGATTGTCCGCGTTCATGGCTTCCCCTTTTCCGCGAGCGCTTCGATCGACGGCCAGGCGTCGGCGAGGCGGTTGGCGATGTCGCAGTGCAGCCGGTAGCGCTTGTCCATGGCAGCGCTGCGCTCGGGGTCGGGCCGGTAGGCGCGGCCGAGCGTGGCGAGCTCGCGCGGATCGTGCCGTGGGGAAGCGAACAGGCCGACGCCGGCTCCGGCGCACAGCGCCGCGCCCCACGCGGCGGCCTCCTCCGTCTCGGTGACCGTGATCGGCATGCCGAGCACATCGGCGAAGATCTGCGCGAAGGCGGAATTACGGGAAATGCCGCCGGTCAGCCGCGCCTCGCGCGCCGGGAAGCCTTCGCGCAGCGCATCGACGTGAACGCGATGGTTGAAGGCAATGCCTTCGATCACCGCCCGCAGCATGTCGCCGCGGTCATGCCAGCCGCGCAGCCCGAGGAAGCCGGCGCTGGCAGCCGGACCATGCGGCGAGCCGAACAGATAGGGATGGAAGAGCAGTGTCGACGGCCGCGCCAACGCCGCCTCGATTTCCGGACCGACGATGGCGTGGATCGAGCGCCCGTCAGCTTCCGCCTGCGCCCGTTCGGAACCGCACAGCGTGTCGAGGAACCAGTCGTAGTTCGCCGCCGACGCCGGCGAGATCGACATGTTGTTCCATTCGCCGGGCTTCAATCCGTTGCGGCAGAACCACCGGGCATCGATGCGTGGCGCGGCCGAGACCGTCTCGTTGATCGAATAGGTGCCGGCAACGATGGCGACCACGCCCTCGCCATAGCCGCCGATGCCAAGCGCCGAGGCGGTCACGTCGTGCAGGCCGGCCACAACCGGCGTGCCGGCGACGAGGCCCGTGTCCCGGGCCGCTTGCGCCGTAATGGTGCCGACCAACTCGTCCGGCCGCGCGATCGGCGGCAGGGCATCGCCGAGCGCTTCGAGACCGAAGATCGAGAGGATGTCCGGCGCGTATGCTTGCGTATCGACCGCCGTGAACGAAGTGCTCGCTTCGGTGAGATCGGTGCCGAGGCTTCCCGTCAGGCAGAAACGCAGCCAGTCCTTGCAGGCAAGCACGTGGCCGATATGGGCAAAGCGCTCCGGCTCGTGATCGCGTATCCAGGCCAGCAGCGAAGACGGCGCCGAGGCATGCGGCGCCTGACCGGTCTGCGACAGAGCCTTCCTGGCCGTCCCATCGGCGTTCCATCGGGCCGCAACGTCTCCAGCCCGGCTGTCCAGCGACAGGATGCCGTGTCCGAGCGGCTGGCGATCACGATCGAGCATATAGAGCCCGTCGCCGTGCGCAGTGGTGGCGACGGCGGCGATGTCGGAGGCCGGTCGGCCGCAATCGGACAGCGCTTGCGCGATCGCTTCGGCGGCAGCCCGCCAAAGGCCGTTCATATCGCGCTCGACGTGGCGCGGCTCGGACATGATCTGCGCCACCCGGCGGCGGGCCACGGCCAGCGGGGCGCCGGCCTCGTCGAAAACCACCGCCTTGGTCATGGTCAGGCCGCTATCAATTCCCAGCAGACAGGGCATCCGCTCCTCGCCATGCACATAGCGTGCATCTCCTAGAGAATGCCCATATCATGATGTTAAATTAACATCAATAAGTGTTACAATTCGGATGCCGCGGCGTCTCCTTGCCGAACGGGGGCGACGATGACGTTCATGCCGCCTGCCTTCATCGCCTCGATCTGCCTGGGTGGGGTCCCATCGTCGACGACGATGACGTCGAACTCGTTGAGCGCGCACATGGCATACAGTGCCCGGCGCTCGAACTTGGTGTGGTCAGCCAGCAGGATGCGCATGGCGGAGCTGTCGAACATGGCGCGTTTGGTCTCGACCATTTCCGGCGACTGGTGGAACACCATGCCGTCGGTGATGGCCGACATCGACATGAAGACGCGATCGGCCCTCAGCCGCCGGATCTCCGTGACCGTGACCGGCCCCATGAAGGCATTGCACCAGTTGTAGAACTGGCCGCCAAGCCCGAGCAGCGTGAGGTCCCGCGTGCCCTTCAACTCGTTCATCAGGGTGATGGAATTGGTGATCGCCGTCAGCGGCACGCGCGCCGCAAGATGCGGCACGAGCTGCAGGACGGTGGTGGAATCGTCGAAGAAGACGGCCTGGCCGGGTTCCAGGAAGGCGGACGCCGCCTGCGCGATCGCGCGCTTCTCGGCAGACTGGCGCGACGAGCGGTAGACGTCGCTCGATTCGATGAGGCTGGTCGGCGCGGCCGAGACGATGCCGCGCGTCTTGCGCAGCAGACCCTTCTCGACCAGTTCGTCCAGGTCGCGGTGCGCGGTCATCAGGCTGATGCCGAAGCGTTCGGTGAGGTCCTCGATGCGCATCGTGCCCTCGGCCAGCACGGCCTCGGCCATCATCCGGCGGCGTGCAAGCTGACGCGCGTGGCGGCTGTCGGCGGGCACCTGATCCGCAGCAAGGGTCTTCAACGCCTGCTCGGGCCGAATCTCGCGATCTTTCATCCAAGCCTCTCCTGCCGATGCCATTCGCATATCTGGCGCCGATGGCAAGCGGTGCGTTAAGGGCGAGCAGTGTTTTGCGCATCGAATGCATTCTGCGCGGCAGGAAAAGGGGCGCGCATGATGCGCGCCCCAGTCCGTGGTTTACTGGGAAAGCGTAAACGGCCCTGTGTATTTGTCGACATTGTCCTTGGTGATCAGGGCACAATCGAAGAGCTGCTTCTCGGAGGACGCGCCTGTCGAGCCGGTCTTGATGAACTTGTCGGCCTGCTTTACGGCTTCGGCCGAGAAGACCGCGACAGGCTGCAGTACCGTGTATTGCATTTCGCCCGCCTTGACGGCGGCGACCGCGTCCGGCGAGCCGTCGAAGCCGCCGACCTTCACCTGGTCGAGCTTGCCCGCTTCCTTCAGCGCCGCAATGGCGCCAAGGGCCATCTCGTCGTTGCCGGAAATGACACCCGCGACGTCGGGGTGGGCCTGCAGCAGCGATTGCATTTTCTGGTAGCCTTGGGTGCGGTCCCAGTTGGCCACTTCCTTGCCGGCCTTCTTGAGGTCCGGATACTGGGTAAGCACGGTCTCATAGCCGTTCGAGCGTGTCGCCGCATTGTTGTCGGCCGGGTTGCCGAACAACTCGACATAGTTGCCCTTGTCGCCGATCGCCTCGACCCATTGCTGCGCGCCGATCGCGGCGCCTTGGGCGTTGTTGGAGACGAGCTGTGCCTTGGCGAGACCATCCTGGTTGATCTCGGCGTTGACCAGGAAGACCGGGATGTTGGCGGCGACCGCCTTCTTGATCGCGCCGACCGAACCGTCGGCATTGGCCGGGTCGAGGATGATCGCCACCGATTTGTTGGTGATGGCAGTGTCGATCATCGTGCTTTCGGTATTGGTGTCGCCCTTGTGGGCGCTGACATTGGCTGTGTAGCCGAGACTCTCGGCTGTGGCCTTGGCGACCTGGCCCTCGGTGAGCCAATACGGATTGGCCGGATCGGTCACGATGATGCTGATCAAGCCCGCCGCCCAGGCATGGCTTGCCATGAACGGCAGCGTCGCGGCAGCGACCAAGAGCATCCTTCTGGTTTTATTGATCATTTCTCTCTCTCCCTTTTACAGATTGCGGTTGCGGATTGCGGTTGCCGATTTGTCTCGGCCTTCTTTCCGGTCGGTCTCCTTGCGTCCCGGAGAAGCTTGCGGCGAGGCGCGGCATCATTGTCGGACGCCGCGGGCCCCGTACTGGATGGTGTTCATGAGCACGGCGAGCACGATGACGGCGCCGGTGAAGACGGTCTGCCAGTAGGACGACACGCCGATGATGACGAGGCCGTCCGAAAGAAAGCCGATGACGAACGCGCCGAGCATGGTGCCGCGCACCGTGCCGCGGCCGCCGGTCAGCGCGGCGCCGCCGATGACCACCGCCGCGATCGCGGTCAGCTCGTAGGTGGTGCCGGCGGTCGGTCCGGCCGAAGTCAACTGCGAAGAGAGCACCAAGCCGGCGATCGCCGACAGGATGCCGGAGAGCGTGTAGACCGTGATCTTGACCCGCTTGACCGGCACGCCCGACAGGTCGGCCGCGTTCTCGTTGCCGCCAGAGGCGTAGAGCCAGCGGCCGAAGGAGGAGCGGCTGAGCATCAGCCCGGTCAGCACGGCGAGGACCGCCAGGACCACCACGCTGATCGGCACGCCGAAGAGCCGGTTGAAGCCAAGCCAGTCGAAGCCGGTGTTGCCGAGCTCCGGCCTGCCGGCGAGGTTGTTGTAAGTGAGGCCGTTGGTCATCAGCAGCGCGACGCCGCGCGCCATGTACATGACTCCCAGAGTGGTGACGAAAGCGGGTACCCTGAACCAGGCGATCAGGATGCCGTTGAGCGCGCCGAGCACGGCGCCGAGCGAGCAGGTCAGCACGACCACGGCCCACACCGGCGCAAACAGGATGACGCCAAGCGGTTTCAGCTCTATGCCCTGCATCAGCGCGCCCGCGACGACGCCGCACAGCGCCAGGATCGAGCCGACCGACAGGTCGATGCCGCCGCTGAGTATGACCACCAGCATGCCGATCGCGAGTATGCCGTAGATGGCCACATGCGAGGACATGATCAGCAGATTGGAGACGGTGAGGTAGTTCGGCGAGAGGAACGAAAAGACGACGATGATGGCAATCAGCGCGAAGAAAGCGCGGCCCTTCAGCAAAAGCTTGATGAGGCTGGTTGTTCCCTTGACGGCTGAGGCCGGGGAAGAGATGCGGTTGGCGCTCGTTTGCGTCATTGTTCGTTCCCGTGCTCCGCTCAGGCCGCCACGGCCTCGCCCGAGGCGGCCATGATCTTTTCCTTGGTGATGTCCGAGGTGAACTCGGCAGAGATCCGGCCGCGCCGCATGATGATGATGCGGTGGGCGATCGACAGGCACTCGTTCACTTCCGAGGTCGTGTAGACGACGGCTTGCCCGGCCGCCGCGTGGGCCGCCAGGATCCGGAACACCTCGGCCTTGGCGCCGATGTCGATGCCGCGACTGGGTTCATCCAGCAGGATAACCTTGGGATCGGTGGCGAGCATCTTGCCGATGACCACCTTCTGCTGGTTGCCGCCCGACAACGACCCGATCGGCACATCCGGTCCGTCGGTCTTCACGGTCACGTTCCTGATCGATTTCTGGATCAATGCCCGCTCGAGCTTGAGGGAGGTGAAGACCCCGCGCGTGAACTCCTTGATCGAGGCGAGCGAAAGATTCTGCCCGACCGACATCGTCTGGACGAGCCCGTAGCGCTGGCGGTCCTCGGGCACGAGCGCAAGGCCGCGGGCGATGCGCTCGCCGATGGCGAGGTGGGAAATCTCCTTGCCTTCGAGCACGATCTCGCCGGATGTCGCGCTCAGCTTGCCGGCGACGGCTTCGAGCAATTCCGTCCTGCCGGCCCCCATCAGGCCATAGATGCAGACTATCTCGCCGGCCCTGACGTCGAGCGACATGCGGTCGACGACGTTGTAGCCGCCTCCGGCCGGATCGGGCACCGTAAGGTTGCGGACCGAGAGCATGACCGGGCCGAAATCGTAGCCGGTCGGTGGATTGCCCAAATCATAGTTCTCGCCGACCATGTTGCGCACGATCCATTCCAGATCGATATCGGCGCGCGGCGCGTAGGCGGTCATGTTGCCGTCCCGCAGCACCACGGCGTGATCGGTGATCTGCAGGGCCTCCTCGAGATGGTGCGAGATGTAGACGATCGACACGCCCCTGGCGGTGAGGTCGCGGATCACCTTGAAAAGAACCTCGACCTCGGTGGCGGAAAGCGCCGATGTCGGCTCGTCCATGATGAGTATCCGGCTGTCGACCGAAAGCGCCCGGGCGATCTCGACGATCTGCTGCTGTCCGAGGCGCAGTTCCTCAACAAGGGTGAGCGGATCGATATCCTCTTCGAGTTCCGCCAGCAATTCGCGGACCTGGCGTTCCTCCTCGGCGTAGTCGACGCCGGTCGGACCATTGATCTCGCGGCCCATGAAGATGTTGTCGCGGACCGACAGATTGGGCGCGAGGCTGAGCTCCTGATGAATGATCGAGATGCCGTGGCTTCGCGCGTCGGTTGAAGAGGAAAACACGATGGGCCGGCCGTCGAGAATGACCTCGCCGGACGTCGGCTGCACCACACCGGAGAGGATTTTCATCAGCGTCGACTTGCCGGCTCCGTTCTCGCCGAACAGTGTCGTCACCTGGCCGCGGTGAATGTCGAAGTTGACGCCCTTCAGCGCCTTCACACCGTTGTAGGATTTGGCGATGTTGCGCGCCGCCAGAACCACTTCACCGGCTGGCCGGGAGGTCGCGACGTCGCTCATTTGACGGTGACCTTCACCGGCGTGATCAGCCAGTTCTTCGGGTTGATGAGACGGAAGACGCCGAAGACTTCCAGCGTCTTGCCGGAGAGGGCCGCGGTGTCGATCCCATCAAGGACCGTCTTCTTCATGGCGCGGTTGATGCCCGAGCCGGCGTCCTGGTACTCGATCTGGTTCTTGAACTTGCCGAAGGCGATGTCGCCCGGCGCGTCGCGCAAGTCGGTCCCGTTGATGGCCGGGCCGGTCTGCACCCGCACGTGGATGTCGGCCGGCACGCCGTCGGCCTTGAGGTCGTAGACGCCGGATTTCGCTTCGCCTGCCACCGCCGTCAGCCTGATCGAGATCATTGCGCCGGTCGATGAGGCAGTTCCATACTGCTTGGCGGCTGCGTTCTTGTCGGCCATGACCGCCGGTCCGAAGGTCGCGGCGTCGACGGCGTGCTCGACAACGAATGCCTGGATGCGCGGAAACTCCTTTTCGCCGAACCGGTCGGGCGAAAACGCCTCCTGGCTGACGTCGGCGGACGATCCGATCCGGACGACCTTTGTGTCGAGCGCGATCGCGGCAAGGACCACGACACCGAGACCGATCGCAATCATCAGGCCGCGGCGCGACGCAGCAGGGGCCTTCGGCGTCTGGGCTGACATGACATTCATCGTTCAGATCCCGGCTTGCGAAGAGACAGGGCGGGCACCGACCGGTGTGGCAATGGTGGCCGATGCGCGGCCCGATGCTGCCGCCTGTCGATGACACGGCATCCTCAGGTCGGTTGCTTGCATCGATTTTCTCCACCCTTGACCCGCGATGCGGCGTCTTCCTCCCGCCGCATCATTTCCGGCAATTTGTTATATTAGTG
>NZ_RZSL01001080.1:0-1072 GCF_003997355.1 Mesorhizobium sp. M1E.F.Ca.ET.041.01.1.1
GGATGGTGGTCATGGTCTTGCCGACCCCGCCTTTGGGAGAGGCCACTGTGATTTGCACCGCACGTTGTTCCGGCATTGTTTTTTCCCAATGTCGCGTCACCTTGGCGTCAATGCGTGTGGGCGATTTGGCGCCAAAGTGACTTTCTTGCATTTTGCCTATGCGCCGATGCAACAAGGTGCAGATGTGCATAAGTGCCTATGTGATAATATGAATTTGCGTGTCTGTGCAATGCGCCGGAAGGCATCAATGGTTCTGGATCAGCGAGTCATCAGATCAGTATAATGTTGCGTTGTGAATTGACAAGATACGCAATTTGGGTCCAAATTGGCTGAGCAGGTCATCGCTTCGCTTTGACCTGGACCGTCTTCGACGGGAGGCCCATGCGCCATAGCGAGGAATTTTGGACACCAGCGCTGCCCACAAAGACACCCGACAGCGCTCCCGGATCGATATCGGGCCGGAGGCGGGCGCGCTCCTGGATGAGGCCTGCAAGGTGTTCCAGCTTGACCGAGCGGAGACGTTGCGGCGCATTATCCGGGCCAGCCTGGATGTCGGTCCCGCTCTGTCAGCTGAGAATTCACGCACTGTCGCGGCGTTGGCCTCGCAAGTCCGGATGGTCGGCCGAAACCTCAGCCAGCTTCTCCATGCCATTCATTCCGGCCACGCCGTCCCCATGGAGGCGGCGTTGCCGATATGGGAAGCACTGGATGAGAGGGTGAAAGCCGTCGACGCCGAATTGACGGCGATGACGATCGCGCATGGCCTGGTACTTCGGAAGGCGGCGCATCTGCTGGACGGTGATAACGCGTGAACCTCGACCAGTCCTCCATACAGGCTATCGCCGATCGGATTCGCGCGCGCGCAGCTTTTGAAGACGAGAACCGCAAGCGCCGGCATCGGGCCATGTTGTCCTTTGCTGGAAATGACGATGATTGGTTGCTCAAGACGATTCGCAGCCGGAAGGGGGAAGGCGGTTTCGGGGCAAGCCAGCCACCTGAACCAGCCGTGCCGCGCTCGTCTGCCCGGGAGCTGGAGCCGCCGCGCGGTAAAGCCGGGCGACTAAACCTCGCC
>NZ_RZSL01001081.1:0-1067 GCF_003997355.1 Mesorhizobium sp. M1E.F.Ca.ET.041.01.1.1
CCTCGGAGATGTTCTGGACGATCATGTCGACATTGATGTTGGCCTCGGCGAGCGGGCCGAAGATGCCGGCGGCAACGCCTGGACGGTCGCCGACGCGGCGCAGCGAAATCTGCGCCTCGTCCTTGGCGTAGGCTATTCCGGTGACGACCTGCTGTTCCACGATCTCTTCCTCGTCGCAAATAAGCGTTCCGGGCGGATTGAGCAAATCCCCCATTCCGGGCGCGTCGGGATCGTCGAAGGACGACCTCACGAAAGTACGCACCCTGTGCACCATGGCAAGCTCAACCGACCGCACCTGCAGCACCTTGGCGCCGAGCGAGGCCATTTCGAGCATTTCCTCGAACGAAATCTTGGCCAGCCTGCGGGCCTTCGGCTCGATGCGCGGGTCGGTCGTGTAGACGCCGTCGACGTCGGTGTAGATGTCGCAGCGGTCGGCCTTGACCGCGGCCGCGATCGCCACGGCACTTGTGTCGGAGCCGCCGCGACCGAGCGTTGCGATGCGGTTGTCGGGGCCGATGCCCTGGAAACCAGCGATGACCGCCACCTGGCCTTCGCCGAAGCGCTTGATCAGGAACGCGCCGTCGATATCGAGGATGCGCGCCGCGCCATGGGCGTTGTCGGTCTTGATCGGGATCTGCCAGCCCTGCCAGGAACGGGCGTGGACGCCCATGTTCTGCAGCGTGATCGCCAACAGGCCGGCGGTGACCTGCTCGCCGGAAGCGACGACGGCATCATATTCGCGCGCGTCGTGCATGGGCGAGGCCTCGCGCGTCCAGGCGACCAGCTCGTTGGTCTTGCCGGCCATGGCCGAAACCACGACGGCGACCTCATGGCCCGCATCGACCTCGCGTTTGACATGACGCGCCACATTGCGGATGCGGGCGATGTCGGCGACCGAGGTTCCGCCGAATTTCATCACGATGCGCGCCATGGAAGCGAGATGCCTTTGACTGGAGCCGGCTTGAGGCCGGAGCGGAAAGAAGCGCCCGGCAAGGCCGGGCCGCGGAAATCGCGGCCTCCTTAGCCAAAACATCAAGGCTTCGCAAGCGAGGGCGCAGGAGAAGAGC
>NZ_RZSL01001082.1:0-1064 GCF_003997355.1 Mesorhizobium sp. M1E.F.Ca.ET.041.01.1.1
CCGGCGCTGCCGCGATCAGCGCCTCGGTGTAGGGATGGACCGGTTTGGCGAAGAGGGCCTCGCTCGGGGCGAGTTCCACGATGCGGCCCAGATACATGACGGCAACGCGGTGCGCGATATGCTCGACGACGCCGAGGTCATGCGAGATGAAGACGAAGGCGATGCCCATCTGTTGCTGGAGATCCAGCAGCAGATTCAGGATCTGTGCCTGCACGGACACGTCGAGCGCCGACACCGCCTCGTCGGCGATGATGAGCGAGGGGTTGAGTGCCAGGGCACGTGCTATGCCGAGCCGCTGGCGCTGACCGCCCGACAGCTCGGAGGGCAGCCTGCCCATCATCTCGGGCGACATTCCGACCTTTTGCAGAAGGTCAGCGGCAAGCGCCTGGCGCTGCGTTCGGCCGAGGCGCTCAAAATTCTCGACCGGTTCGGTGATGATCTGTCCGGCAGTGAGGCGCGGGTTCAGCGACGAGTAAGGGTCCTGAAACACCATCTGCATGCGACGGCGCCAGGCGCGAAGCGCGTCCTTCTTGAGGCTGGCAATATCGGTTCCCTCGATCAGCACGCGGCCAGACGTCGGCTCCACAAGCCGCATCAGGAGGCGCGCGACGGTGGACTTGCCACATCCTGATTCACCGACGATGCAAAGCGTCTCACCGGCCTCGACGGTGAAGGTTACATCTTCCACCGCCCTGATCACAGCAATGCTTTTCTTCAAGATTCCGGCACCGAGCGGATAGTGCTTGGTCAGGTTCTCAACTTTCAGCAAAGGACCGCTCATGCGCCCATCACGTCTTCGGCGCGCCAGCAAGCTGCAGCGTGGCTCGATCCGACATCACGGAGGGCGGGCGGTTTGTCACGGCAAATGTCGATGGCGAATGGGCAACGAGGCGCAAAGCTGCAGCCGAGAATAGTCTCCCGCAGGCTTGGCACGATGCCCGGAATTTCCGGGAGGCGGCGCTGGCGGCCGCGCCGGCGGTCGGGCACCGATCGCATGAGCCCCTGCGTGTAGGGATGCGCTGGACGCGCAAACAGATCGATGACGTTCGCCTGCTCTACGATCC
>NZ_RZSL01001083.1:0-1061 GCF_003997355.1 Mesorhizobium sp. M1E.F.Ca.ET.041.01.1.1
GCCGCCGGTGCCCGCAGCCACCTGATTTCCGAGATCAACTCGACCATTTCGGCCAAGTCGCTCGCCGGCCCCTGGCGGATGGACGGCACGCTGCGCTTCGACGGCCTGCGCACGGACGTCTCGGCCTCGACCGGCAAGGTGGAGCCGGACGGCCAGATGCGGCTCAGGCTGAAGGCGGATCCCGATGCCTATCCGCTGATCATTGAGACCGACGGCAACGCCGGCATCGTCAAGGGCGCGGCGGTCTATTCCGGCCAGTTCAAGGTTTCGGCCTCCAACAAGAATGGGGCCGACAGAAACTCGGCCACGCTGCGCGGCACCGACGGCGAGCCCGTGAAGGTCAGCGCCGGCAAGCCCGATCCCGGCTTCCGGCTGAACGGCAAATTCGCGCTCGACCACCAAAAACTCAACGTGGACGAGTTCCGCTTCGAGACCGGGCCACTCGACAATCCCTACACCGCAGACGGCAAGGCCTCGGTCGATCTCGGCCTGAAGCCGCATTTTTCGATCGAGGCCAGCGGCGCCCAGGTGCAGTTCGACGAGGCGGTGGGCGCATCCGCGGGAACCGGGCTGACGCTCGATCAACGCATCGCGGCGTTCGAGCAGACGCTGCTGCACATGCCGAAGCCGACGATACCGGGCACGGTCGAGGTCAGGCTGCCGGCGGTGGTGGCGGGCGACACCACGGTGCGCGACGTGCGGCTCTCGGCCGAGCCGGTCGAGGGCGGCTGGTCGGTGAAGTCGCTTGCCGCGACGCTGCCCGGCCGCGCGACGCTCGAAGCCGACGGCATGCTGAGCGTCGAGGACCGCTTCGGCTTCACCGGCTCGCTGCTTCTTGCTGTCGGGCAGCCGTCCGGCTTCGCCGCCTGGCTGTCGAAGGATGTCGACGATGCGATCCGCCGGTTGCCGGCGGCGGGCTTCAAGGCCAAGGTCGATCTCAGCGAGAACCGCCAGTCCTTCAGCGATCTCGAGCTCATCCTCGGCAAGGCGAAGTTCTCGGGCAGCATCGATTCCACCCAGCCAGAGGATGCGAGGCCCTCGGTGCTGATGCGGCTGGAAGG
>NZ_RZSL01001084.1:0-1057 GCF_003997355.1 Mesorhizobium sp. M1E.F.Ca.ET.041.01.1.1
CCATATCGCTAGATCCCTCAATGCCGGTTGGAGAGGTGGACTATGCCGCCAGCAGCGACTTCAGCTTGACCGTTTGCGAGCCGAGCGCCTCCGGCGCCGGGCTTGCCCCCTTCGCGATCAGCATCTCCGCCAGGCGGATATCGCGCGCCACGGCATTGCCGGGACCGATGCCGCTGGCGGCGACCAGCCTGCCGTCTTCCGCCAGGTGGAACAGGATGAAGGCGCCGTCGTCGAGGTCGCGTCGGACGGTGCTTTTGCCCTCGTCCGAAAGCCCGGCGATCTGCAGCGTGAGCCCGTACTGATCCGACCAGAACCATGGCACCGCGGCATGCGCCTCGTTGGCGCCCAGCATGTTCTTCGCGGCTAAAGCGCCCTGTTCCTGCGCATTGCGCCAGGCTTCCAGCCGCACGCGCCGCCCGCCATAGACGGCGAGCGGAAAGGAGCAGCAGTCACCTGCGGCGAAGATATCCGGATCCTCGCTGCGCAGCGTGTCGTCGACCGCGATGCCGTTGTCGATTGCCAGTCCCGCTTCGGCGGCGAGCGCCGTCACCGGCACGGCGCCGATGCCGATCACCGCGAGATCGGCGACAACCTCCTGCCCGTCTGCAAGCGCGATACGAACCTCGCCGCCATTGTCGGCAATGGCCGTGATGCCCTGTCCCGTAAGGACTTTCACACCCTCGGCCTCGTGCGTCTTGTGGATGATTTCGGCGATCTCGCTAGGTACGCCGCGCATCAGGATGCGCGGCTGCGCTTCGAGCACCGTGACGGTGGCGCCGAGCTTGCGCGCCGAGGCGGCAAGCTCGAGGCCGATGAAGCCGCCACCGATGATGGCGACGCGATTTCCCGCGCTGAGATGGGCGCGGATGGCGAGCGCGTCGTTGAAGGTCCTGAGATAGACGCAGCGTCCGCCCAGGCCCGGGATCGGCAGCTTGCGCGGCACGGACCCGGTGGCGAGCAGCAGCTTGTCGTAGGGCGGCGAATCTCCCTCCGAGAGCCGCTCGTCTTGCGCGGCGCGGTCGCTTGCCACGGCCCGGACGGAATGGATGTGACGGAT
>NZ_RZSL01001085.1:0-1057 GCF_003997355.1 Mesorhizobium sp. M1E.F.Ca.ET.041.01.1.1
GGCTTCCTGACGTGACATCGCGCCGGGATTTACGCCCGCCGGCAGGCCATAGGCGGGCCAGAGGATAGCGAGGGCGGCGAGCGTGGCGGATTTCCATCGTGGCATGAGGGCGATCCAGTTTGCCTTTTTGCGTAGGGGTGCTTTGCTACGGATTGATGACCGGCAAAACGAATTGCCAAGCTGGAACACCCCTCATCCGTCCGCTTCGCGGACACCTTCTCCCACAAGGGGAGAAGGGGAAGTCCGCGCCTACCTCGCCGCCAATCGCCAACGTTGGTGGTTGGCAGAGGCGCTCGAGACAGCGCCCCTTCTCCCCTTGTGGGAGAAGGTGGATCGGCGCGATAGCGCCGAGACGGATGAGGGGTGTTCCAGCTTGGCGCTATCCAATGAACCTGTCACAAAGCTGACAAGCGCCCGCCCTAGCGTCGCCCGGTTCCTCCAGCCATTCCCCAGCCACGAGGCATCTCCCATGATCCGGTCCTTTCTCTCCCTTTGCCTCGCCTCCACGGCGCTTGCATCGTTCGCTTCCGTCGCCCATGCCGCTCCTCCCGGCTACGACAAGATCGACACTGTCGTGGTGATCTACGCCGAGAACCGCAGCTTCGATAATCTCTATGGCGATTTCCCCGGCGCCAACGGCCTGGCCAATGTCTCGGCCGAGCAGGCCCGTCAGCTCGACCGCGACGGCAAGCCGCTCACCGAACTGCCGCCGGCCTGGGGCGGGCTGACCGGCAAGGGCGTGACGCCGGCCGTCACCGAGGCGCAGACGGCGCATCTCGCCAACGCGGCCTTCGCGATCGACGACCCCAAAGGCTTCAACGAGAATGCCGGGGTGATCACTCGCGACCTCTGGCACCGCTTCTACCAGGAGCAGATGCAGATCGACGAAGGCCGGAACGACAAGTTCGTCGCCTGGGCCGATTCCGGCGCGATGGTGATGGGTCACTATGACGGCTCGGTGCTGCCGATGTGGGATATCGCCAAGAAATACGTGCTCGCCGACAATTTCTTCCAGGCCGCCTTCGGCGGCTCCTTCCTCAACCACATCATGCTCGCC
>NZ_RZSL01001086.1:0-1056 GCF_003997355.1 Mesorhizobium sp. M1E.F.Ca.ET.041.01.1.1
GTTACCATCTGAGCCGCCGGAGATCGACTGAGGTCTCTCAGTTCGAGACGAATTCCCGCGTCGTTCGTCACGCCCGTAACCAAGAGGTCTTCGACAACTTGGCTCGCCCGTTCGATCTCAGGCGTCTTCGGCGCAGATTTGAATTTCTCGAGGAGCTGCCCGTGATTGGCGGCAAGGAGATAGAAGGTTGCTGCGGTCGGATTCGCGATATCGGCCGAGAATTCAGCGATAAGCGATGCACTTTCGTCATCGCGCAGTTCGCTCAAATCTTTGACGACGACAAGCGAGCGCTTATCGCCGAGGTCCAGACGCTGAACCTTGACGCCCAGGTTCCAGAGGTTCGCGTCGCCGCCGAGTTCGATCCAGACCTCTCGGCAATGATATGTTTTTCCATCCCCTGCTGTGCCGGTGATGATGTATGAACCTGGGGAGGCCCCGCGAAAATTTTCAACGAGCTCGTCGCGAAGTGGCGCGGGCAGTGTAATCGGCCGAATTTTGTGACGACGCAGCGCACGCTGAATCGTCTCGTCATACATGTTGTCGTTGGTGGGGATCGGCCCGTAGTTTCTGAGAAACCTGATCCACGCATGTATAGATGGCGTTTCTGACACGCGCCCCCCCAAGTTTCGGTAAAGTTGTAAACGACGTAATGATTCGGTGGCCTAATTTAGCAGCAGTCGCTGCCGGCCACCCACGCATCTTGCCTTATTTCCAACTTGTCCCCATCCCCGACGTGTTCGAAAGCCAAATACGACACAACTCTTCCTAGACGACTAACGCGGGCCGTGAAGCGTGGTCATACGACGCCCCAGGCGCGAAACCTTCCTCTCCCCGTCATCTCGCGCAAGCCGAGCTCGCCGACCAGGTTGAGCGCCCCCTGTTTTGTGACCTTTAGCCTGTCCTGGATCATGCCTGTCGAAACGAGCGGCCGCGACAGCACCAGCTCGATCAGGTCGGGCAATTTTGAACTTGCCCGACGCTCCCTGAGCCGCCGCTCCATCTGGCTTTTCGCCAGCACCAGCCGATCATGCTCTTTTAGTCCGACCAGTGCTGCGT
>NZ_RZSL01001087.1:0-1055 GCF_003997355.1 Mesorhizobium sp. M1E.F.Ca.ET.041.01.1.1
GCACCATCTCGGCGGCACTGACCGGGCGGTTGGAGGATTGCACCTCGGGAATGCCCTTGAGCAGCATCTGCCAGGTTCGCGACAGGACGCGCACCGACAGCGCGTTCGCGAATTCGGCGCCGCGCCGGCGCTCGTCCTCGGAGAGCGAGGCATCGTCGGCCGCGGCCGGCACGAAACGCAGCCGGGTGACGAGGTGATTGAATTCGGCAAGGTCGGTGAGCACCGCGGCCGGATCGGCGCCGGTATCGTACTGTGCCCGGAACTCGGTCAAAGCAGCCGCCACGTCGCCCTTCATGACATGCTCGAACAGGTCGATGATGCGGGCGCGGTCGGCCAGGCCCAGCATGGCGCGCACCGCCTCGGCGCTGACCGCGCCACTGCCGTGGGCAATCGCCTGGTCGAGGATCGAGAGCGCATCGCGCGCCGAGCCTTCGGCGGCACGGGCAATCATCGCCAGCGCTTCGTCGTCGACGGAAATGCCTTCCTTGGCGGCGATCGCCGCAAGATGCGCAACCAGCGCGCCGGCATCGATGCGCCTCAGGTCGAAGCGCTGGCAGCGCGACAGAACCGTGATCGGCACCTTGCGGTTCTCGGTGGTGGCGAAGATGAATTTGACGTGCGGCGGCGGCTCTTCCAGCGTCTTCAACAGGCCGTTGAAGGCCTGGGTGGAGAGCATGTGCACTTCGTCGATGATGTAGACCTTGTAGCGGGCCGAGACCGGGGCGTAGCGCACGCGGTCGATGATGTCCCTGATGTCGTCGATGCCGGTGTGGGAAGCGGCGTCCATCTCGATGACGTCGACATGGCGGCCTTCCATGATCGCCTGGCAATGCTCTCCAGGGATCGAAAGGTCGACCGAGGGCTGGTCGACGGTCGCGGTTTTATAGTTCAGGGCCCGCGCGAGGATACGCGCCGTCGTCGTCTTGCCGACGCCGCGCACGCCGGTCAGCATCCAGGCCTGGGCGATGCGGCCGGTAGCGAAGGCGTTGGTGAGCGTGCGGACCATCGGCTCCTGGCCGATCAGCTCGGAGAAATTCGAGGGGCGATATTTGCGC
>NZ_RZSL01001088.1:0-1038 GCF_003997355.1 Mesorhizobium sp. M1E.F.Ca.ET.041.01.1.1
CCTGACAGATTCCCACGCCACTATGCGATAAGGGTGACGAAATCGCAGGGAGGAATTCATGACCGAGACGCTGGAAATCGTCAGCTTCCGTCTCAAGCCGGAGGCTGCGGCCGACTTTGTCGCCCAAAATGGCGTCGTCACCGACTGGCTCGCGCGCCAGCCCGGCTTTATCAGCCGTCATCTCGGCGAGCGCGAGGACGGAAGCTGGGTCGACGTCGTGCGCTGGCGGAGCCTCGAACAGGCCCAGGCGGCGGCGCAGCGGATCATGACCGAGATCGGCGATTGCGAGGCGATGCAGGCGATCGAGCCGGCAAGCGTCATTATGAGCCATGCCGCGGTCGTCCTGTCGACGCCGACCAGTGTTTAAGCGCGCTCGGCGCATGCGATGGCTTTCCACAGACCTGGATAGTCGACAACGAAGCCGGACGACGAAACCTCCAGCACCTGGTGGTAGCCGAATTTCGGCGCGGCATAGGCATAGCGGGTATCGTCGAGGCGGCTATAGGTCTGGTCGAGGCGTTCAAGCCTCAGCTCGGGAAAGGCCAGATAGGCCGCCGGAGCGGGCGTCGAAATGCCGGGCCTCAGGCCAAGGCGCCGGATCGGCAGGAGATTCGACGCCGGCGTGAAACCAAGGTCGAGGTCGACAAGATCGGCCACTTGCGTCTGCCTTTTGCCGTTGAGCGTCCAACCGCTGTCATCAAGCCTGTCGAACTGATAGTGGAGTGCGTCGCCGCCGAGAAATCCTGCAACGCGCGCGGCGCGGGCCCGCCATCCGGCATCGCAGTCGATCTCATAGGAAAGCCCGCACGGTGCGCCTTCCTGTATGAACACGGCCTGCCCTTTCAGGTTCCAGCCGTCGCCGGTCTTGGCAAGCAGGCACGTCGTGCCCTTCCTGGTCGAGCCGGCGCCAGAGGATCGAGGCCTGCATGTTTCACTCCCTTCCAAGAACGATGCCTTTCCTTCGCCCGCGAAGCAGCCCTGTTTCATCGCGGGACTTATCAAGCTGCCACGTGCTGACAAGATGGGCGCGGTATCGGC
>NZ_RZSL01001089.1:0-1030 GCF_003997355.1 Mesorhizobium sp. M1E.F.Ca.ET.041.01.1.1
TCACCGGCGAGACGATCGACGCGGCGACAGCCAAGGAATTCGGCCTGATCAATCGCATCGTGCCGCGCGAATATCTGAATCAGGTTGTCAACAAATACGCGCAAACCATTGCTTCAAAATCGTCTTTGGTCGTCAAGACCGGTAAGGAAGCCTTCTACGCCCAGGCCGAAATGGGCCTCGCCGACGCCTACGCCTATACCGGCCGCGTGATGGTCGAAAACATGCTGGCGCGCGACGCCGAGGAAGGCATCGGCGCCTTCATCGGCAAGCGCAAGCCGGAATGGACCGACGAATAGCCCGGAATGCAGCCGCGCTTTTCCATCGTTGAGGGTCTGACGTGGCTGCCCGCAAGCAGTTGACGCGGCTGAAGGCGCCCTATCTCAAGCGCATCCTGCTTGAGCCGTCGCGGGTCGCGGATTGGGAAAAGTATCCCTGGAACCTGCCGATCTTTCAGAGCCGCGAATTCGAGTTCGAGTTCGCGACCGCTATTACCATCATCGTCGGCGAGAACGGCACCGGCAAATCGACATTGCTAGAGGCCATCGGCGCGCTGGCGGGTTACGATGAGGCTGGCGGCGGCAAGGGCTACCGGCCGGTCGACCACTCCAGTGCCGTGGACAAGAGCGGCACGGCACTTGCTGCCGCGTTACGGTGCCATTGGCTGCCGAAGGTCACCGCGGGCTGGTTCTTTCGCGCCGAGTCCTTCTATTCCGTAGCACGCTACCTCGATCGCGCCGCGCTCGATGTTGGCGAGGCGCCGCCCGATTTCCTGTCATGGTCGCATGGCGAAGGTTTCATCCGCTTCTTCGAGGAACGCTGCCGCCGGCAAGGCATCTACATCCTCGACGAACCCGAGAGCGCGCTGTCGCCGACGCGCCAGATCGAATTGTTGAGGCTGTTTCAGAGAATGGAGCGATCAGGCACCGCGCAGGTGATCATGGCGACGCATTCGCCGCTGCTGATGGCCTGTCCGAACGCGCGCCTATTCCGCGTCAGCCGCTTCGGCCTCGACCCGATCGACTTTCAGGAC
>NZ_RZSL01000108.1:0-14410 GCF_003997355.1 Mesorhizobium sp. M1E.F.Ca.ET.041.01.1.1
CCCCCTTCTCCCCGTCACTATACGGGGAGAAGGTGCCGGCAGGCGGATGAGGGGCGGCGCCGACGCTCGCGGAAGTACTCGTCCAGCCTGCGGCGTTTGCCGGCAAGCTATCACGGCGCGGAGGGGCACGCCTGATGTTTCGTCTCGAAGCCCGCACGTCGACGCCCGCCTGGTTCAATCTCGCGCTGCCGTTCCTCGCGATTGTCGTCACACTCATCCTTTGCAGCGGCCTGATCGCTGTGGCCGGCGCCGGGGTCACCGAGGCCTATGGCGTGATGCTCTCGGCCTCGCTAGGCGACAGCTATGCCATCACCGAGACGCTGGTGCGCGCAGCACCCATGATCTTCACCGGTCTCGCGGTGGCAATCGCCTTCCGGGCAAAATTCTGGAACATCGGCGCCGAGGGCCAGTTGCTGGCCGGCGCGGTGGCGAGCTGCGCCGTCGGCGCGATCCCGATGCCGGGCTACCTCGCCATGCTTTTGATGGCGCTGGCGGGCGCGGCCGCCGGCGCCATCGTCGCGCTGGTGCCGGCGGCGCTCCGGGTCAAGTTCAAGGTCGACGATGTGGTGAGCTCGCTGCTGCTCAACTCGGTCATTTATTACGCGCTGATGGCGCTGATCGAGGGGCCGTGGAAGGACACGTTCAGCGGCTACCCGATCTCGCCGCCGATCGAGGATTCGGCCAATTTCCCGGTGCTGATCGAAGGCACGCGGCTGCATCTCGGCGTGATCGTGGCGCTGATCGCGGCACCGCTTTGCTGGTTCCTGATCGCGCGCACCACGCTCGGCTTCCGCATCCGCGTCACCGGCGAGAATGCGGAAGCGGCACGCTATGGCGGCATCAGCGTGCAGCGCGTGCTGCTTTCCACCGCGCTGCTCTCCGGCGCGCTCGCCGGACTCGCCGGCGTCGGCGAGGTCGGGGGCGTGCACTTCCAGGTGATGAGCGACATCTCGCCGGGCTATGGCTATTCCGGCATCGTCGTCGCCATGCTGGCAAGGCTCAATCCGCTCGGCGTGGTGCCCGCGGCGCTCTTCCTCGCCGCCGTCATGACCGGCGCCGAGGCGATGTCGCGCGCGACCGGCGTGCCGGCTTTCCTCAGCGACGTCATCCAGGGCACGGCGCTGCTTGCCATGCTGGTGGCGCTGCTCTTCACCGCCTACCGCATCCGCCGCGTGGGAGCATCCGCATGAGCGCGGTATTCGAGCAGATTTTTCAGGTCGGCTTCCTCGCCGCCATCATCCGCATTGCCACGCCGCTCGCTTTCGCCACGCTCGGCGAAATGTTTTCCGAGCGCGCCGGCGTGCTCAATCTCGGCATCGAAGGCATCATGCTGTTGTCGGCGATGGCTGGCTTCACCGCCGCTAGCCTCAGCGGTAGCCTGTGGCTCGGCGTGCTGGTGGCCGTGCTCGTCGGCGCGCTGATGGGCGCGCTGCATGCGCTGTTCACGGTGGCGCTGGGCTTGAGCCAGCATGTCTGCGGCATCGGCGTGACGCTGTTCTCATCCGGCCTTGCCTATTTCCTCTACCGCCTGATCTTCGGCCAGCAATCGGTGCCGCCCAGCATCGACGGCTTCAAGCCGGTGGCGATCCCGTGGCTTTCGGACATTCCGATCCTCGGCCCGCCCGTGTTCAACCAGTTCACGCTGGTTTATCTCGCGATCCTTGCCGTCCCGCTCGCCGCCTTCGTGCTCTACCGCACGCCATGGGGACTGTCGGTGCGCATGGTCGGCGAGAACCCGCGCGCGGCCGATTCAGCCGGTGTCAGCGTGATCGCCACGCGTTTCCAGGCGGTCATCCTCGGCGGCGCGCTGATGGGTTTGGCCGGCGCCTTCCTCACCATGGCGCAGTTCAACGCCTTCACATTCGGCGTGGTGTCGGGCCGCGGCTGGGTGGCGATCGCGCTGGTCGTGTTCGGCCGCTGGGACCCGTGGCGCTCGGCGGGAGCGGCGCTGCTCTTTGCCTTCGTCGACGCGCTACAGCTCAGGATGCAGGCAAGCGGACTCGGCCACATCCCCTACGAAGCGTTCCTGATGCTGCCGTTCATCTTCACCATCGTCGCGATGGCCTTCATGTCGCGCAATGCGGTCGCGCCGTCGGCGCTGCTGAAGCCGTTCAGAAGGGAAGAGCGGTAGAGCCCTTTCCTCTCCCTCCGGAGGGGGGAGAGGTGGCGCTGCGAAGCAGCGACGGAGTGGGGGAACCACCTGGCAACCGTCACCGCCGAACATTGAAAAAAAGACCAAGGCGCAAGAATCTTCCTGCGCCACGCCAAGGGTCGACCCCCACTCCGTCGAGCTACGCTCGACACCTCTCCCCCGATCGACGGGGGAGAGGAAGGGTGCCAGGCTGGCCTCAGATTGCCGTAAAGGCGTTGTCGACGAACAGATGCGCGCCGTTGACGAAGCTCGATTCGTCGCTGGCGAGGAACAGGGCGGCCTTCGCTACCTCTTCCGGCTCGCCGATGCGGCCCTGCTGTGCGGCCATGGCGGCGTCGGAAACGTCGACGCCGAGCTTGCCGAGATCGGCGACCTCGCGCATCCCGTGCGGCGTGCGGATGAAGCCGGGGCAGACGGCGTTGCAGCGGATGTTGCGGTCGCGGAACTCGACCGCGATGGCGCGCGCGAACATATGGCAGGCGCCCTTGGTCGTGTCGTAGAGCACCTCGTTCGGCGTCGCCGCCACCGCCGAGATCGACGAGGTGCAGACGATCGAGCCGCCGCCGGCTGCGATCATGCCGGGCAGCACCGCGCGCGTCATCAGGAACATCGAGCGCACGTTGACGGCATGCAGCCAGTCCCATTCCTGCAGGCTCGTCTCCAGGAAGGGTTTGATGACGATGGTGCCGGCGTGGTTGAACAGCACGGTGACCGGCCCGAATTTTTCCGCCGCCGCCCTTGCCGCCGCCTCGACCTGGGCTTCATCCGAAACGTCGGCCACGAAATGCTCGGCGACATGGCCGCGCGCCCTGATCGCCGCGGCGGTCTTGCCTGCCGCCTCGCCGTTGCGGTCGATGATCGCCACCTTGGCGCCTTCGGCCGCAAACAGCTCGGATGCCGCTCCGCCCATGCCCGTCGCGCCGCCCGAAATGATGGCGACCTTGCCCGCCAGCCTTCCACCCATGTCTTTTCTCCCTAGGGTCTTTGTCTGTCGGGGCCGATGCTATCCCCGGCATTCCTGATGGCCAAGCTCCGTCGAATAAAGGGCTTTTTGGCTTCGGAAGGCGGCTCCGACCGACCAACCCCAGGTCAGCCAGAGGCCGGCGTGGCACACGCCGACGATCGAATAATCCTTTTTCGATGGGTAAGAAAAACCATCTTCGGCCTGAATTTGAGAACGTTGTTCCAAAAATCTCTCAAAAATAGCAATCGACAAAGTCTACTAATTTAATAGATTAACGGCCGAGACGGAGGCTCGACCATGTCCTACATCCAGAATGCTCAGCGCAAGGGCCAAAAGCTGACCGCCGGTGAGAGCTGGAGGCCCGCCTATGGCGGCACCTTCGCCTATCTCGTCTTCGCGCTTGCGTTCGTGTTCACCGGCGCGGTCGTGCTGGGGCTGATCCCCTAATAATCGGGCATAGGGGCCAAGGCCCCTCCGTCAAACAATCTGAGTTGAGTTGCCGAGTAGAACTGGCCGTGCGCCAGAGCGCCGCCGCGCGCCTGTGCGTGGATTTCAATGCGAGGGCATAAAGCGGGGCAACCCAACGTGATGGAGGAGATGGCAATGCCGATCGAGTTCACGCATGTTCCCGGTAAGCCTGCCAATGGCAGCTTCTTCTATGATTTCGCCGAGACGGCGACCAAGCTGTCGCTGATCGAGGATGCCGGTTTCAACAAGCTGGTCGTCGACGATCCGGCCGGCCTGCTCACCAATATGGACATCGCTGCCCAGACGCTCGACCGCACGGCATCGCTCGAGGTGGTGCTGACGCATTGGGCCGGCGTGATCGAGCCGACGGTGGCGGCAAGGCAACTCGCGACGCTTGACCGCAGAAGCGGCGGCCGCCTGTCGCTCAGGATGCTGAGCGAGCCGCTGGAGGACAGCGACGCCGAGGCGCGGCCGGTCGGCCACAGCGTGGTCTGGCAGCGCATCGACGAATATCTGGTGCTCTTGAAGCGTCTGTGGTCGAACGACAAGCCTTTCGATCACGAGGGCGCCTTCTACAGCGTCAGAGGCGGCTACGTTCCGCGCAAGGGTCCGCATGGCGCGGACCTCGCCATCCGTCTCGGCGGGCAATCCGGCACGGCGCTGAAGGTCGCCGGACGGCACGCCGATGTCTTCGAGCTGGCCGCCGGCTCGCCGGACGAGGTCGCGCAGTTGATGCAGCGCGTGCGCGGCGCCGCCGCCGAACACGGTCGCGCCGGCAAGCTGCATTTCGCGCTTCCCGTCCGCATTCGCTCCGAAGGCTGGTCCGGCGCCTCCGACCACAAGGCAGTCGAGGTCGCGGGGCCGCCGGCGCGGCTTGCGCTTTCGCTGTTGCCCTATGCCGCGCTCGGCATCGAGGAATTCATGATCGGCGGCATCGACCGTCCGAGCGAGATTGCCCGGATCGGGCGCGAGACGGTCACGCTGATCGCGAATTCGCTGGCGCGACGCGAAGCGGAGATCCCGCAGCCGGGAGCTTTCGCCGCGCGCCGGCCGCCGGCCGTGCGCTCCCCGTTGTGAGAAGAAGGCCCGCGGCTGCTCAGTTCGCCGCGGTCACGAGCCCGGACAGCGCGGCGATGACGGCTTCCGACTCCGCCAGCGCGCCGAAGACGCCGTCCTCGACCGTCACCATGTGCAGCGCGGCTTCGTGCGCCTTTAGGTCGCCGCTGGCGCAGGCGTCCGCGATCGTCAGGCACTGGAAATTGCGGTCGCAGGCCTCGCGCAGCGTTGTGTGCACGCAGACATCCGTCGTGCATCCGGCGAACAGGAGATGGGTGATGCTGCGCGCCCTGAGCACCAGCTCCAGATCGGTATAGGTGAAGGCGCCGTTGCAGGTCTTGTCGACGACGATGTCCTCAGGCGCCACCTCGATGTCGGACACGATCTGGAAGCCCGGGCTGGAGCGCAGCAGGATGTCGGTGCCGTCGAGGCCAGCCCGCTTGCGGCGCCATTTCTCGTAGGGCGTCATGTCGGCCATGTCGGCGCGATAGCCTTGCCTGGTGTGGACGATGGTCAGGCCCGCTGCGCGGGCGGCGGCAATCAGCCGGTTCACGGCGGGCAGGATGGCCCTCAGCGGCGACGGATCATAGCCTTTCCTGGCGAAGTAACCTGTCGGCGACAGGAAATCCTCCTGCAGGTCGATGACCAGCAGCGCGGTGTGCTGCGGCACCAGCCGGCCGTCATAGGGGAAGTCGAAAGGTGTCGCCTTGATCATCGCCTGCTGCCTCGGTTGCCGCCTGCATCGTGGCGCAGCGGTGGCGTCGCCGTCCAGACCTCATAGCGCTCAGGCAGCCGGTCGAAGCGACGCAACAATTTGTTGATCAAAAAAATCACCTTTAGAGTTGACTAGTAAACTCATGTTTCCTAGTCAGCCAACGTTGGCCGCATGGCGACAGCCTAGGCAGCGGCCGCTTGGAGACGGATGTTGACCGAAGCAGGTGCCCAGACTGCCTTTCATGTCGAAGCGGTGCGCTTTGCCGTCGGCGAGCGCACACTGCTCGGGCCGGTTTCGCTCGAGCTTCAACGCTCGCGCGTCTACGGGCTGATCGGCCATAACGGTTCGGGCAAGTCGACACTGGTCAAGCTTCTGGCGCGGCAGCAGCCGGCAAGCTCCGGCGATATCCGCTTCGCCGAACGTCCGCTCACCGGCTGGGGCGCGCGCGAGCTGGCGCGGGCGCTCGCCTATCTGCCGCAGACGACGCCAGCGGCGACCGGCCTCACCGTGCGCGAGCTGGCGGCGCTCGGGCGCTATCCGTGGCATGGCGCGCTCGGCCGTTTCGGGTCGGAGGACCGAAGCCATGTCGAGGAAGCGCTGGCGCTGACCGACATGAGCGCTTTCGCCGACCGCCTGGTGGACGAGCTTTCCGGCGGCGAGCGCCAGCGCGCTTGGCTCGCCATGCTGGTGGCGCAGAATGCCGGCGTCATGCTGCTCGACGAGCCGATCTCGGCGCTCGACATCGCGCATCAGGTCGAGGTGCTGGCGCTGGTCAAGGACCTGAGCCGCAAGCGCGATCTTTGCGTCGTTGTGGTGCTGCACGATCCCAACATGGCGGCGCGCTATTGCGACGAATTGATCGCGCTGAAGCAAGGCCGGCTGCTCACGCGCGGCACGCCGGCCGAAATCATGCGGGGCGAGGTGCTCAAGGACATTTTCGGCGTCGAGATGGGGGTGATCGAGCACCCCGTCACCGGCCAGCCCATCGGTTACGTGCAATGATGAAGCGAGGACGAGCCTTGTCCCGGAACACCTTTCTTCTCGCGGCGCTGGCCGCATCGGTCATTCTCTCAGCCGGCGTGGCCACGGCGCAAGAACAGCCGTCGGCGCCGGTGCCGGCCGCGCAGGCACCTGCGGCGCAACCACCGGCGGCGGGCGCCGCGCCGACTGTAGCCCAGCCGGCGGAGCCGAGCCCCCAACCGACCCAGAGCGTCGGCGCCGATCGTGAGCAGCCGGCCGCAAATCCGCTGACGCTGCCGCATGATCTGTCGCCCTGGGGCATGTTCATGAATGCCGACATCGTGGTGAAGGCGGTCATGGTCGGACTTGCTTTCGCTTCTCTGGTCACCTGGACGATCTGGCTCGCCAAGTCGCTGGAGATCTTAGGCGGCAAGCTCAGGGCCCGCCGCGCGGTGACGGCGATCGGCAATGCGGCGACGCTGATGCAGGCCGGCCGCGCGCTTGGCCACAGCGGGGGGCCGGGCGCGCTGCTGGTGCGGGCTGCGGAGGAAGAGCGCGCGCTTTCGGTCGGCGCGCTGGATCATGCTTCGGGCGACGGTTTGAAGGAGCGCGTCGCGTCAAGGCTCTCGCGCATCGAGGCTGCCGCGGCGCGGCGCATGTCGCGCGGCACCGGCCTGCTTGCGACAATCGGCTCGACGGCGCCCTTCGTCGGCCTGTTCGGCACCGTCTGGGGCATCATGAACGCCTTCATCGGCATCTCGCAGGCGCAGACCACCAATCTGGCGGTGGTGGCGCCGGGTATCGCCGAGGCGCTGCTCGCCACCGCCATGGGGCTGGTCGCGGCGATCCCGGCGGTGGTGATCTACAACGTCTTCGCGCGTTCGATAGCCGGCTACCGACAGATCCTCGCCGACGCCTCGGCGGGCGTCGATCGGCTGGTGAGCCGCGACCTCGATTTCCGCACGGTGCCGCCGGCAACCGCGATGGCGGCGGAGTGAGCGGCGATGGCGGCGCGGATCCGTGAGACGGCCGGCGACGATCTCGAGGAAAGCCACGAGATCAACGTCACACCGTTCATCGACGTCATCCTCGTGCTGCTGATCATCTTCATGGTCGCGGCACCATTGGCGACCGTCGACGTCAATGTCGACCTGCCGGGCTCGACGGCGACGCCGGCGCCGCGGCCGGAGACGCCGTTGTTCCTGACGCTGAAAAGCGACCTGACGCTGGCGATCGGTAATGACAGCGTGCCGCGCTCCGCCTTCGCCGCGGTGCTCGACAGCCGCAGCAAAGGCGACAAGCAGACGCGCATCTTCCTGCGCGCCGACAAGACGGTGGGCTATGGCGAACTGATGGAGGTGATGAACCATTTGCGCGCCGCCGGCTATCTCAAGGTCGCGCTGGTCGGCCTCGAGACGGCATCGGGCGCCGGTGGCGCGGTTCCAGGCGGAAGCCCCGCGCCGGCGACAAGCGGAAGTCCGGGGCCATGACGCAAGCGGTCGTCTCCTTGTCCGTTCGGCCGCGCTTGCGCGCGCGCGAAGCCGGCCTGTGGACAAGCGCGGCCGCGATCATTCTCGCCGCGCATGTCGCGGTCGCCTACGCGGTGCAGAATCTGAGCTTTGCCGAGGCGCCGGACGGCGGCCCGCCACCGGCGCTGGCGGTCGAAATGGCGCCGCTGGTGGTTGCGCCTGCGGTGCCGGAAGACGTGGCGACGCTGGACGCGGTGACGCCGGATCCGCCCGATGCGGCGGAGGAGACTCCGACGGTCAGCGAAGTGAAACCCGCGACCGATCCGATACCGGTCGCGGAAGCGCCCGAGCCGGCTACCGAACAGCCCGTCGACGCTGACAAGGCGGAAGAGGCCGAAGCAGCGGAGCAGGCTGTTGCGGCGCTCAGCGAGCAGCAACCTTTGGAAGAGGTTATTCCCGACCCTGTCGAAGCGATCGCGCCTGACGTGGTCATCCCGCTTCCGCAGCCGAAGCCGGTCGAGATGGACGTCAAGGCGAACAAACCCGTCGAGGCGAAGAAGAGAGCGGAAAAGAAGCCGGTCGAAAAGCCGAGGCAGCGGCCGAAGAAGGAAAAGGCCGAGCCGCCCAAGGCGGTGACGACGGCCAGCATCGACGCCAACGCAGGAGCGAAGGCCGCCGCGCCGCAATCCTCCGACGCGGCGCCGCGGTCCAGCGCCAGCCCGTCGCGGTGGAATGCCAGCCTGGCGGCGTGGATCAGGCGGCACACGCGCTACCCGAGCGCTGCGCGATCGAGAAAGGCCGAAGGCAGCCCCAACGTCACCTTCACGGTGGACAGTTCCGGCAGGGTGGTCTCGGCCCGGCTGGCGCGCTCGTCGGGCGATGCGGATCTGGATCGCGCGGCGCTCGGCGCGCTGCAGGGCGCGACGGTGCCCACGCCGCCGGAGGAGCTCGGCGCGCGTGTCACGCGCACGGCGCCATTCGTGTTCAGTTTGCGGAACTAGAGCAATTCCAGGAAAAGTGTGAAACGGTTTTCCGTCCGGAATTGCGTCAAAACAAAGAGTTCTAGGCTGTGAAGATGGATAGTGATAGGCGCCTGAGCGGTTCAGCACAATCGTGGACTGCCCGGGATACTACCTTTCGGAAAGCCATATGACGGTATTTACGCGACGCAATCTTCTCAAAGCCACCGCCGCGGCCGGCCTCGCCGGCATCGGCGCCTCGACTATCGGCAGGTTGACCGGCGTCGCGGCCGCGAGCCCTAAGCCGGTTATCCTGAAGACTTCAAACATCGAGGCGAAGCTGATGGAGGCCGGTCCGACCAGGAACGTGCTGACCTATGGCGAGGCAGGCCCACCGCCGGTCGTCAGGATGAGGAAGGGCGAACCCTTTGCCGCGCGACTGGTCAACGGCATCGACGATCCGACGACGATCCATTGGCACGGCATCCGCGTTCCGAACAAGATGGACGGCGTGCCGTTCATGATCCAGCCTTATGTCTATCAAGGCGATCATTTCGACTATGCCTTCACGCCGCCCGACGCCGGCACATTCTGGTACCACCCGCATTGCAACACGCTGACCCAGACAGGCCACGGGCTGACCGGCGTGATCGTGGTGGAAAATCCCAACGATCCGGAATTCGATTCCGAGGTGGTGATCAATCTGCGCGACTGGCGCCTCGGCGACGACGGCCAGTTCATCGAGCAGTTCCGGCCGCGCGATGCGGCGAAAAGCGGGACCTATGGAACCGTGCGCACCGCCAACTGGCTCGACCAGCCGCAATATGACGCGCCGGCAGGCGGCCTGGTGCGGCTGCGGGCCGCCATCACCGACGTCACCCGCATCTACGCCTTCCGTGTCGACGGCGCGGAAGCGGAGGTCATCGCGCTTGACGGCAATCCGGTGCCGCTACGCTTCGCGCCCGACGCCCTGCAGCTCGGACCCGGCCAGCGGCTGGAGCTTGCCATCCGCATGCCCGACGACGAAGGCGCGATCGTCAGCCTGCGGGACGTCAGAGGCACCAAGCCGAAGATCCTGGCGACGCTGCGTTCGGTCGGGAAGTCGCTCAAGCGCGACCTGCGCGATCTCGGCCCTTTGGAGGCCAATCCGGTGGCGGAAGTGGACCTCGCCGGCGCCGGGCGCATTCCGCTGGCGCTCAGCGCCACGGCGGAGAACGTCTCGGCCGACAGCATCTGCGGCTCGATCGGCTACAGTTTCTGGGCGATCAACAAGGTTCCGTGGCCAGGCGACACGCCGGATCCGACCGCGCCGCTGGCCGAGCTGAAGTTCGGCAAGAGCTACATCATCGACATGGAAAACCTCACGCCGCATTCGCATCCGATCCACCTGCACGGCATGAGTTTCAAGGTGCTGTCGTCCTCGACCCGACAAGTGCAACCGCTCGTCTCCGACACCTATCTCATCCAGCCCGACGAGAAGGTGCAGCTTGGCTTCGTCGCCGACAACCCCGGCGTCTGGCTGCTCCATTGCCACATCATCGAGCACCAGAAGACCGGCATGACGAGCTATTTCCGGGTGGTGTGAGCGCACGTGGCGAAAGGTGCTCTCGCCTTCGACCGGAATTCGCGGATTTCCTCGGGTTGACGCTCTTGCCAGATTGCCTAGGTAGGCAGGAGGGCGCTGGGGCGGCACGCAATTCCGACCGACGGCATGACATCTTCTCGCATTCGAAAACTTGCCCTTGTTGCGGCAGGCATCTCGATCCAGTCTTCCTGCGTCATCCCCAACGACACATCGAGCATCGCCAAGGTCGACGCCACCACGGCCGCCGCCCGCAAGGAGATGATCGGTCTCAGCGAGGCCGACGTTCGCATGTGCGCCGGCTTTCCGACAGCTACCGCCGATGTGGGAGCTTCCGGCCGGATATGGACCTATCAGCGCACCGTTCAGCGCGGCAATCTCAGCATCGCAATGCCGACCATGGCCGTGGGCGCGATCCCGGCGGTTGGAGGGTCCGTCAACGTCGCTCCCGGCGGCTATTGCAACACGCAGATCCGGATGCTCAACGGCCACGTCGCCGAGGTGGCCTATGCCGGCGACAACAATCTGCCGAACAGCCGCGACGCGCTCTGCGTCAGCACGGTGGACGCCTGTGTGGCCTACGCGCGCCAGCGCCGTTACAAGGCACCGACGGTCTCCAGGTGAGTGGGGTCAGCCGAGGCCGCACGGGAGCACCCAGGTTTTTGGCGGCCATTGGAAGCCCGCGAAGAATGGCCTGCGGTCTCATGCGCCGCCTGTTTCGAGGGGATGGCGCGGAAAACCTCAGGCCTGAAGGGCAAGGCTTTGAGCACGCCGCCATGCGAACATGATCTAACGCTTATATGTGCGGCGGAAAATCAAAGTGATTACCGGCCGCCCCAAATCGTCCCCAATCAGGGGGTTCTTCCGGCCCGAACCTGGAGACGATGGAGAGGTCGATGAAATTGTCTGTTCTTGCCCTTGCCGGGGCTATGCTGGCGCCGACGTTCGCGCTGCAGGCGGCGCCAATGATCGCGGCGCCGGACAGAGACAGTCTGGTCCAAGAAGCGCATGTGACATGCGCGTACCTGACCGAGGACGGCTACTGCGTGCGGCCGCACAAGAAGCATATGTATTGGAAGCCCAAGCACCACTACCGGCAGATCTACCGCACCTATGAGCCGCAGCCGGACGAGTATTACTGGCGCTATCAGCGTCCGCGGCCGGTCATCCGGGTCATTCCCAACGATCCGCCGCAGGATGAAGACAATTGGGATGATTGGGACAATTGAGGCTCTCTGAGGCCGAAAGCTGCCCTGCGTTTTACAGGGGCCGCTTGCAGGCCTCGCGGGCTGTAACCGATCATCGGGTTGCGGATGCATAGCCGGACAGTCGTCCACGCATCCGCAATCCGCGGCTTCTCGCCTACCAGCCGAACAGCACGGCTGCCCCGCTCTGGCCGTTGCCGGCCTGCGCGGCGTTGGCGTCGGTGTTTCTGCCGAACTGGAAAATGCCGTAGGAATTGTCGTTGCCGTCCTGCCGCAAGGCAGCGGAATGCCCGCTGCCCTCCTGTCGAATTATGCCGAGGTTGCCGGCACCGTCCTGGCCGATGCCGGCGCGGTTGTTCCGTCCGAGCTGCCTGATATGGGCGCCGCTGCGCAGCCCGTTGTAGATCGAATAGGCGCGCAGGCCGAGGTCCAGCGCCCGCGCGTCGCGGGCAGCGCGAGGCGAGTAGTAAAATCCGATCGAACCGCCCGCCTTTGCCGGAGCGGCGACAAGGGGCAGGCCGATGGCCGCGGCGAGCGCAGCGGTGTGGACGAGCTTCGTGATCTGGCGGTTCATGTTGCGTCTCCTGGCGGGTTCGACCGTTGATGAGGAACAGTCGCATAGCCAAGCTGAACCGTGACGGAAGGGATCGTTCAGCAGCCGTTCAAGACCTGGAGCGATTCAGCCTTTGAAAGAATCGCTGACGCTCCAAGTATTTGTTTTCACGCAATTCCGGATGGAGAATCGCTGCTCACTTTCCAGGAATTGTTCCTGGCCTGACGGAAATGGCGAAGGAAGGGCTCCGGTTGCCCGAAGCCCTTCCTTCGATCAGTCGAGAGAACTGGCGCTCAGGTCGCGCCGGACACCTGCTTGACGCAGCTGATGCTCGCTCCGCCTGCGGTCACTTTCAGCTTGACCTCGTAGGCAGCGCCATTTGCCCCGACACTCATCCGGCCGAGCGATGCGGGACTGCCCGGTCCGGCTTCGAAGGCGCCGCCTTGCCGGATGTTGGCGGAGCCGGACGTGCCGCCCCCGGAAACACTGACCGTGTAGATGCCGTTGATGCTCCTGTCGGCATAAACCAGGGGCTCCAGCAGGATTGCGTCGCCTTGAACCGTATCTCGTATCTCGCATCGCAGCGGCCCGGAATTCGAGCCATCCTTACCGGCCGTCGCACCGGCCGCGCCGGCGGCGATCACGGCCAGGAGCGCGGCCGATGCCGCTGCTGTTCGGTTGTCCAGTCTGGTCATAGATGATCTCCTCGCCATCTCAGGATGACGGCCGGCAACACCGTTGCCGGCCGTCCATATTGTTCAGGGGCAGTCCTGGACGAAGGCGGCGACATTGCCGCTGCCGCCCTGGCCGACGTCGGCGTTGCACCCGTGGCCGACTTGAACGCCGGCGGCGATGTTGCCGTTGCCGTCCTGGGTCAGGATCGCAGTGTGATTCGAACCGAACTGGGCAATGCCCGCGGCGTTCCGGCTGCCGTACTGATAGGTCGCGCCGTAGTTGTTGACGCCCTGCTGCCCGATCACCGACCGGTTGCGATGACCATATTGCTGGCCGATGGCGGTGTTGAAGCGGCCATCCTGGTAGACGTGTATGCGGTTGCGGTAGCCGTGCTGGGCGCCGCCGGCGGAATTGCGCCAGCCATATTGTTCGATGTTGACATCATTGGCCATGGCGGGCGCGACGGCGGAAAAGCCGACGACTGCAAGAGCTGTGGCGATGATTGACGTACGGGTCATGGGACCTCTCCTTCGATGCGGCAGGGGGCCGCGGGTTGAACGGCCCCTTTGTAGGAGGTTGGCCCGGAACGGAGGCTGAAGGCTCCATTCAGCGAAAATTCATGACCGTTTCGGTTCGACGTTTCAGGGCCGCAGCAGCCTTCGCCATCCGATCCGGCGAGATCACAATTCAGGACGTCTTGCCGCCGAGGCGTTTGACCGAAAATCAGCGCTGGGAGATGGCGCCGCCGGCGCACCGAACCTCATGCGGCGGAAAACAAAAGTGATTTCCGGGCCGATCTAAAATTCAGAGGTTGTTCGGTTGGCTCTGGGGGTTTGCGGTGGCGTGCAAGGCCGGCACCGTGGCTCGCAAAATCCCGCTGGTGGAGCTGAGGGGGATCGAACCCCTGACCTCATCATTGCGAACGATGCGCTCTCCCAGCTGAGCTACAGCCCCGTTCCAGCGGATGGGCTTGTATCGGTCGCGGCGGTTTGATGTCAAGGCGAAACGGATCGCCTGACGTCGAGGCGTCGAGGCCGGCGGGCCTTGCCGGTTCGCCGAGCAATGGCTACATGTCGGCGACAATTTGGAGACCGGCATGATCGCCCTCATTCAAACCATCGTCATGGCGCTCGACCTCTACTGGTGGGTCATCATCGCCTCGGCGATCTTTTCCTGGCTTTATGCCTTCAACGTCGTCAACTCGCGCAACCAGTTCGTCGGCACCGTCGCCAACATGCTCTACCGGCTGACCGAGCCGGCGCTGCGGCCGATCCGCCGTTTCATGCCCGATCTCGGCGGCATCGACATCTCGCCGATCATCCTGCTGTTGATCATCTTCTTCATACGGCAGTTCCTGCTCACGACCGTCCTGTCGCTGGTCGTCTGAGGCCGGTCCCGCCGATGAGCGCGCCGTTCCGCCCGCGCGACGATGGCATCGACCTTTTCGTGCGGCTGACGCCAAAGGCGGCGCTGGACCGGATCGAGGGTGTCGAGACGGCGGCCGACGGGCGCAGCCATCTCAAGGCTCGCGTTCGTGCCGTGCCGGAGGATGGGGCGGCCAATGCGGCGCTGGAGCGGATGATGGCCAAGGCGCTGCGTGTTCCGGCGTCAGCGGTGTCAGTCGTTGCCGGGGGGACCGCGCGGTTGAAGAC
>NZ_RZSL01001090.1:0-1025 GCF_003997355.1 Mesorhizobium sp. M1E.F.Ca.ET.041.01.1.1
CCCCATTGGCCGCGCGACAGCAAATCCTCGACACCGGCGCCATAGGTCCCGGGTGAGGTGCCGAAAATGCGCGGGCCGATTTTGCCCTCGGCACGGGTTGCGGCGGCAAGGGGGTTTTCTGTGTCGTCCTCGTCGCGGCCGGCGACCGCGCTGGCGGCGGCATCGATCAGTGCGATCTGGGTCGGGAACATGTCGCGGAACAGGCCGGAGATGCGCCAGGTGACGTCGACGCGCGGCCGGCCGAGCGCCGCCGGCGGCAGCACCTCGATGCCGGTGACGCGGCCGGTCGCTGCATCCCATTGCGGCCGGCAGCCCATCAGCGCCAGGCCTTGGGCGATCTCCTCGCCGCCGGTGCGCAACGAGGCCGAGCCCCAGAGGTCGATGACCAGCGAACGCGGCCAGTCGCCATGGTTTTGCATGTAGCTGCGCACCACTTCTTCCGCGGCCGCCTGGCCGAGATCGTAGGCGGTCGGCGTCGGCATGGTGCGCGGATCGGATGTGAAAAGGTTGCGGCCGGTGGGCAGCACGTCGGAGCGGCCGCGCGCCGGCGCACCGGCCGGCCCGGCTTTGATGTGCTGGCCGTCGAGCGCGGCGAGCAGGGCGGTCCTTTCGGCCTCTGCGCTTTGCCGCCGCAGCGGATCGGCCTCGCTCTCCGGCGCGCGGCCGTAGACATGCAGCCCGTCCTTGACGGCGAAATCCTTGAGGTCGCACAGCCAGGCGTCGATGCGGCGCAGCGCCGCGTCAGGAGCGTCGGTGCCGGCAACGCCTGCTTCTGTCGCCAGGCCGGATTTCCGCGCGGACTCGACTATGAGTCGCGCCAGACGATCGCGGCGGCGGCGATCGAGCCCGTCGGCCTGGGCATATTCGTCGACCAAGCGTTCGAGCTTCTGCTGTGCCTCGTCGAGGCCGGCCCCGGTCAGCGGCGGCGGCAGATGGCCGAGCGTGACGGCCGAAATCCGGCGCTTGGCCTGCGCCGCCTCGCCGGGATTGGAGACGATAAACGGGTAGATGACCGGCAGCGAGCC
>NZ_RZSL01001091.1:0-1023 GCF_003997355.1 Mesorhizobium sp. M1E.F.Ca.ET.041.01.1.1
GCATCCGCAACGCCTATGGCCGCAAGAAGTCGAGCGTCTCGACTCCGGCCTCGCGTCTGCGCGCCCGCGTTCTCGAAGTGCTGAAGTCGGAAGGTTATATCCGCGACTACAGCCAGACCGACTTCGATAACGGCAAGTCGGAAATCGAGATCGAGCTGAAGTATTTCGACGGCGCTCCGGTCGTGCGCGAGATCGAGCGCGTCTCGAAGCCTGGCCGCCGCGTCTATGTCTCGGCCAAGTCGATTCCGCACGTCGCCAACGGCCTCGGCATCGCCATCCTTTCGACGCCGAAGGGCGTCATGGCCGACCACGAAGCGCGCGAGCAGAATGTCGGCGGCGAGATCCTCTGCCAGATCTTCTGATCCGGCACGAGATTGATGAATGGGCTTCGGTTCTCGGGATCGCGCCCGGGAACTGGAACCTGAAACGAAAGAAGTGACGAGGACAACAAAATGTCTCGTATCGGAAAGAAACCCGTTTCGCTGCCGCAGGGCGTCTCCGCGACCGTCAACGGCCAGACCGTGACGGCGAAGGGCCCCAAGGGCGAGCTGAAGTTCGTGGTGAACGACGAAGTGCTGGTCAAGATGGAAGGCAGCGAGATCGCTGTCGAGCCGCGCGACCAGTCGAAGACCGCCCGTTCCAAATGGGGCATGTCGCGCACGCAGATCGTCAACATCCTGCAGGGCGTGAAGGACGGCTTCGAGAAGAAGCTCGAGATCACCGGCGTCGGCTATCGTGCCGCCATGCAGGGCAAGAACCTGCAGCTCGCGCTCGGCTTCAGCCACGACGTGGTCTATGAGACGCCGCAGGGCATCACGATCTCAGTGCCGAAGCCGACCGAAATCACGGTCTCCGGCATCGACAAGCAGCAGGTCGGCCAGGTCGCCGCCGAGATCCGCGAATATCGCGGACCGGAGCCCTATAAGGGCAAGGGCGTGCGCTATGCCGACGAGCGGATCGTCCGCAAGGAAGGCAAGAAGAAGTAATAGGCTTGGCCCCGAAAAGTTGCAGACTTTTCGGAAA
>NZ_RZSL01001092.1:0-1017 GCF_003997355.1 Mesorhizobium sp. M1E.F.Ca.ET.041.01.1.1
GGGAACATCGACCAGCGAGCATTTGAGCGTCATCAGCGCTGCCAGCGCCTCGACTTCCTCAGCATCGGCATTCGACGTATAGCGAATGCCGCCCTTCACTGGCTCGCAGTGTTCGCTGTGGACCGATCGCCAGCCGATGAAGCTGTACATACGGCCGCGCAACCTGACGCCGAACCGTACCGTGTAGGTTGAGTTGCACTGCATGATCCGCTCCGACAGTCCTTCCGGCAGGTCAAGGAAGGTCATCGCATGCCGGAAGTTCTGGTCAACGCTATCCAAAAAGCCTGCGGAGCTCGTCTGTCCGAGGTGTACATCGCGTTGTGGTACTGCATTCACTGGAGGTTCTCCTCGTTCGAGTAGTTCAGCCGCCGTGCTATCTCAGCTCAGCAGAACGCGATGGTCCGCATTGCGCACAAGCAGGGCATAGATCAGCGTGAACAGCCGGCGCGCGGTGTCGTTGTCGATGTTAACTTTTCAGACAACCGGGCCCTTAGCAGATCGGCAGCCTCGTTGTGCACGCCACGCCGACCTATATCGATTGCCTCAAGCCGTTCAGGGCCTGGATGGCGGATGGCGTCGTAGTAACTCTCGCAGATGCAGGTGTAGTCTTTGAGCAGTCGGCGGAAGGGCGTGAGCGACAAGTAGTGACTGACAACATGCTCGCCCTGATCATCTGCGACATGCAATGCCAGCCGTCCCTCAACCGCTGGGATCCTGAGACGATAAGGGCCGCAGTCGTGGCCGACCGGAATGAATGTGTTGCACTCCAGGCAGGTCGATGACCGCGAGCGCTTGCTCCCGTTCAATTCTCGCGCCCCGGCCACCGAACGAGCGGTCGAGCGATACGTCGCAGAGACGGGCCGCGGCGGAGCTCATGACGCTGCCCCCCTTTCCACGCACATGGCAATACCCATGCCGCCACCGATGCAGAGAGTTGCAAGTCCCTTCTTGGCGCCGCGGCGCTTCATTTCGAACAGCAGCGTGTTGAGTACGCGAGCGCCGGAAGCGCCGATCGGG
>NZ_RZSL01001093.1:0-1016 GCF_003997355.1 Mesorhizobium sp. M1E.F.Ca.ET.041.01.1.1
AGTTTCTATAACGGCTCGAACGCCGCCGAACAGGCTGGGTGGGCCTCGGGCGTCGGCCGATGGCACGGCTATTTTGACAATTACGTCTCCAGCGGAGAGGCGCCGGCGGCGTCCCCGCCAGCGATCAGCATCGTGACATCAAGCGGACCGGGCGGCGCCGCCCAAAGCGGCGCTCTCGATTCCGTCTCCAAAGCCGCGGCCGACCTCGACACCAGCTCCGCACAGGTGCCGGCCAATTCCTCGCGGATCGACGCGCTTGCCGGCGGCGTCGGACAGGTGGGCGACTACAAGGACGCCTGGGAGCTCAACTCGTCCGCTCGAAGTCTTAATGCCGGTGTGACCGGCCAATATATCGGTCAGGCCACGGACTTCACCGCCCTGCTCGGTCAGTTTCTTTCGTTGAACAACGTCGGAGCCTCGCAGACCGCGCGGACCATCACGCCGCCGCAAGGTGGATCCCCAAATCCATTTTCATGCGACCCGGCCGAGCTGCAACGGCTACGGATCGATCGAAGCCAATGGCTACCCTGTGCGGGCCTGGGCGCCGAGGGCGTTTCGGGGAACGCGCCGTCCGTGCAGATCAACGCCGATCCGACCGGCGCGGCGCGCGCGATCGACGCAATCCAGGAATAGGAGGTCTGAGAGTGAGAAAAGTCTTTATCGCAGCAGGGATGGCATTTTTGGCGAGCGCCGCTCATGCGCAAATCGCCGTCATCGACAATGCGAATTTGGACATTGCCCGCCAGAACGCGGACAACACCAATTCGATCATGGGCTCCAACAAGGACATCCTCGAGAAGAGCAATCAGATCCTGCAAGCGTTGACGGGCAGCCGCAACGGCTCTCTCGGCATCGGCCAGATGGGCTTGGGCGGCAACATGTCGATTGCGCAAGCGCCGAGCTTCGGATCGATCCTCAATGGCGGCGCCCTCTCCTTCGGCGGCCTGTCGCCTGAAATCCAGAAGATCGCCGGGGCCGTCATCAACGGCCTGCAGTTGGTCAAGCAGCTCCAGCAG
>NZ_RZSL01001094.1:0-1011 GCF_003997355.1 Mesorhizobium sp. M1E.F.Ca.ET.041.01.1.1
GCTTCAGGCCGGCCAAGGTGCGCGCCTTCGTGGATTTCCTGGCGGCGGCAGAGAGGAAGCGTGCCCGACGATGAAGCGCTCGCCCCGCCTCTTGAACCGCCACTGGCTTCCGTGCTTGCCTGTCTCGGCAAATCGCGACGGACGGTGAGCATGGCGAAATCAGTCAAGAACAGCGTCGCGCCCGACCCGATGGTCGAGCGCCTGCGCGCGGCGCTCGGCCAACGTCAATTCACCGAACAAAAAATGTTCGGCGGCACCTGCTTCATGATCAACGGCAACATGCTGATCGGAACCTCGAAGCGCGGGCTGCTGGTTCGCGTTGGGAAGGCCGCGCATGCGGCCGCGGCCGCACGGCCCCATGCGCGGCCGATGGAAATGGGTGGGCGCTCGATGGAAGGCTATGTCCAAGTCGCGCCGGAAGGCACGGTTGCCGACGCGGACCTCCGCGCCTGGCTCGACCTCGCGCTGGCCTTCGTCGAAACTTTGCCGCCGAAGGTCAAATCCGCCAAGGTCGCAAAGAAGCGCGCGTAAGCCGCTCTCCCGCCGCTTTGCGGACTGTGATGTGTCAGTATCGGTTGAGCTGGTTTTAAGGAACGTGCGGGCCAGGGGAGGGAGCAATGGCACTTAGCGGACATTGCATGTGCGGGGCCGTGACCTGGGCATACTCCGGCAGTGTCACGCGCAACCTGGTCTGCCACTGCGCCGATTGCCAGCGCGCCACGTCCGCCCCGCTGACGGCCTTCCTTGGCATGAGGCCGGAGCAACTGAGCTGGACCGGTGACATCAGGCACTATGAAAGCAGCCCGAACACCTTTCGCGGGTTCTGCCCGTCCTGTGGCACGAGGCTCTATTTCCGTTCCGACAGATGGCCTCATGAGATCCACGTTCACGCCGCCACCATGGCGAATCCGGAGGACTACCTGCCCGATGCGCAGGTCCTCATACGTTCGCGGATGAAATGGCTCGACCGGCTGTCGTCGATTCCTGCCCATGAGGGCTTCCAGCAACAGC
>NZ_RZSL01001095.1:0-1007 GCF_003997355.1 Mesorhizobium sp. M1E.F.Ca.ET.041.01.1.1
CGGGTGTCCTCGCGCTTTTTGGGCAAAAGATGGTGCGCCTCGTCGATGATCAGCCAATTCGGCCTTGCCGTGCGGTAGCGGACGCTGCCGAGGCCTGGCAGCAATTCGGCAAAGAAATCGGGCCGCTCGTCGACCTTCAGCGCCAGTCCGTTGACCACAATGTTGTTGTCCGGCTTGTCGATCAGCTCCAGCAACTGGTCCTTGCTCGGCGCGCTCGAGGCATCGCCGAGCGGCACCGCGCCCTGCAGCCCGTCATAGTCGCCTTCCGGGTCGAAGATACAGAACTGCAGCCCTTTCTCGACGAGCCGCTCGGTGAGCGCCGTGGCCAATGTGGACTTGCCGATGCCGGAGCTTCCGGCGATCAGAACGGTCTCGACTGGCGACAGATAGATCTTCTTGCCATGAGCAGTTCCCAACAGAACGCCGCGCGAGCGCTTTCGAGCGATCAGATGGTCGAGCTTGATAAGCTTGTGGATCAGGTCCTCGACACCTTTGCCGCGGGCGCTTTTCGTGACGAGGTCGGCTGTCTCCTTCACAGCCGGCAAGGCATTGGCGACGGCAACGCTGCATCCCGAGGCCCTGAGGAAGGCGTGGTCGTTCTCGGCATCACCGACTGCGACCACATTGTGGGGCGAAAGCCGCAGGTCGGAGAGCGCGGCTGTCAGTCCCGTCGCCTTGTTGATGCCGCTAGGCAGGATCATCACTGCGCCCTTGTTGAAGATGATCTCCAGCTCAAGGCCGAGCTTCTTGATGACGTCTAGAACTGTTGCCTGGTGCGGTTCCCATGTGGCGACGATCGAACGCCCGACGGACAGCGGCTTGACGCCTCGCTTCTTGAGCTTGTCGACAAGGTCGGCTGACGGAGCAGGAGAGATCGTGCGCTCTTCCTCGCTGCCCGGCGTGTAGATCAGCGCGCCGTTTTCCGCGACCACCTTGTCGAAGATGCTGAGTTCGGGAAACACCTCTTTCAGATCCGGCAATTCGCGGCCGGTGACCAGGATGAGCTT
>NZ_RZSL01001096.1:0-1004 GCF_003997355.1 Mesorhizobium sp. M1E.F.Ca.ET.041.01.1.1
GCGAATGGCCTGCGCCGGCGTCACCACGCGTTTCTGGTCGCCGTGGTCGCTGCCGGCCGGCCGGATGCCGGGCGTCACCACCGCCATGTCGGGTCCGACGATCCGGCGCACCGCTTCAGCCTCCTCGGCCGAGCAGACGATGCCGCCCATGCCGGCGTGCAGCGCCTGTTCGGAACGCCGCAGCACCAGCGTGTGCGGATCATATTCGTAGCCGGCGTCGATCATGTCCTGTTCGTCCATCGAGGTCAGCACGGTCACCGCGAGCAGGCAGAGCTCGCTGCCTTTGGCGGCCTCAACCGCCGCCTTCATAGCCTTCGGGTAGGCATGCAGCGTCAGCATCGTCGCGCCCATTTTGACGATGTTCTCGACACCCTTGGCCACCGTGTTGTCGATGTCGAGCAGCTTCATGTCGAGGAAGACCTTGGTGCCGCCGCTGGCGAGCTCGCGAGCGAAATCGAGCCCGCCCGCGAAGGCGAGCTGGTAGCCGATCTTGTAGAAGGAGACGGTGCCTTCGAGCTCGCGCACCGCCTTCTCGGCCTCCTTCAGCGTCGGCACGTCGAGGCCGACGATCAGCCTGTCGCGCATGGTCTCGACCGGATGCATCAGGCCTCTATCCGGATGGACAGCATGCGCGAGGTTTCGATCAGTGTGCGGCATAGGCGCTCCATCGATTGGTGCAGTTTCTCGTCCCGGAATTGTCCGTCCTCGGCGAACGCCTCATCCGCGTTCGACACCGAGCATTCCGGCGCGATCACGTCCATCTGGCAGCGCACCAACACCGCGCGCAGGTGGTTGATGCAGCGTATGCCGGCAAACTTGCTCTCGGAAGAGGAGCAGAGCGCCACGGGCTTGCCGTAGAGCGGCCTGAACGAGCGGCTGCCGTCGCGCCGGATCCGGCTCACCCAGTCGATCGCGTTCTTCAAGAGCGGCGGGATCGAGCCGTTGTATTCCGGCGTCGCGATCAGGAGTCCGTCATGGGCGGCGATCTGATAGCCCAGCTTCAC
>NZ_RZSL01001097.1:0-1004 GCF_003997355.1 Mesorhizobium sp. M1E.F.Ca.ET.041.01.1.1
CTGGACGACGCCGGCATCAAGGGCAATGACGAGCTCTGCGCGACCATGGACATGGTGGTGGCGGCCGGCGGCGGAGAGCGCGACGAGGCCGTCGACACTGCAATCCTGGCGGCCTCCGAAACCCGCAACGATCGCGACGTGCTGCTCAACGAGAAGCTGACCACGGAATTGCGGCCGACGCTGTTCCTGGCCCAGCTTTCGAACCTGCTCGCCGGCAACATTTCGATCGTCCACAAGGTCACCGGCTCGTCCCGCACCTTCATGGGCGAGGAAGGCGCAGGCGTCTCCGCCGTCGAGACGGCCGCCGCGCGCATCCGCTCCGGCCAGTCGACCCATGTCCTGGTCGGCGGCGCGTTCCAGACAGAACATTCCGACATGCTGCTCGGCTATGAGCTTGCCGGTTACCTGCATCGCGGCCCCTGGAAGCCGGTCTGGCAGCGGCAGGGCGCCGAAGGCGGCGGCGTGGTCACGGGCTCCAGCACAAGGAAAGCGCCGCCGGAGCCCGTGACCACGCCGCCACCGCGGCCGAGAAGGAAGTGCTCGACGCCAACCCGGCGCTTGCCGTGCGCGCGTTCTCGACGCTCACCGGCCATATGAAGGAAGCGCAATTCCCCTTCGCGGTGGCGCTTGCGGCACTCGCCGTCGACCGCAAGGCCGGTTACCCTGTCTTCGATGCCACAGTGGAGCGGCCATTCGAAGGCGCGCCCAATTCCGTCCTTGCAACCGCGATCGGCTATCACCAATTCGAGGGCCTGGGGCTGATCAAAGCCGCATAGATTTGTTTTATGCAATTCCGTACGGAAAACCGCGACACGCTTTTCCCGGAATTGCTCTAGACCGAGGCACACAAAAACATGGCCAATCTCCGCGATCACATGGGCAGGCCGGTCGTCGCCGTGACCGGCATCGGCGTGGTGACCTCGCTGGGCGTCGGCAAGGCAGACAACTGGGCGGCGCTGACCTCCGGCAAATCCGGCATCCACCCGATCACCCGCTTCCCCGTC
>NZ_RZSL01001098.1:0-985 GCF_003997355.1 Mesorhizobium sp. M1E.F.Ca.ET.041.01.1.1
CAGCCGAAGACCGGCCGGGCTTCCAGCACGGGCCGGTCTTCGGCTGGCCGGCGAAGGAGCTGAAGCCATACAGGAAGGCGCAGATGCGAAGCCACGCCGGCGGCTATTTCATCCGGCTCACCGTGCATGACCGCATCGGCGTCTTCGCGGCAATCGCCAAGCGCATGGCCGACAACGACATTTCGCTGGAATCGATCGTCCAGCAGGCGGCCGGGCCGGAAACCGAAGCGCAAAAGACGGTGATCCTCGTCACCCACGAGACGACGGAAGCAGCGGTGCGCAAGGCGGTCGAGGGCGTCACCAAGGACGGCCATCTCACCGACAAGCCGCAGGTGATCCGCATCGAGCGGGCGGAATAACCCCAAAGCGCGTCGCGATCTCGCCACTTGCGGGAGGCGTGCTTTAGGTCACGTTCCGCCTTCAATCGATTGATATTGCTGCAATTTCAAAAATTGACATGGCAAGTCTTGCCGTTGTCATGGAGCTTTGCCAGAAGAAGCGCGCCTCTGGCGGGAGGTGGAGCAATTCCGGGAAAAGTGCGCTGCGGTTTTGCGTCCGGGATTGCTCGAAGCAAAGAGTAGAGCGGTTCAGAACTGAACCGCGTTCGTCAACGAGGAATGCCCATCCATGAACATGGCCCAGAACATCGTTGCCGGCCTCGACCGGATCCTTACCATGGAAGTCGTGCGCGTCACCGAGCGAGCCGCGGTCGCCGCCGCAAGGCTGCGCGGTCGCGGCGACGAGAAGGCCGCCGACCAGGTCGCGGTCGACGCCATGCGCCAGGAGCTCAACCGTCTGGCCATCAAGGGCACGGTTGTCATCGGGGAAGGCGAGCGCGACGAGGCGCCGATGCTTTATATCGGCGAGGAGGTCGGCACCGGCAAAGGTCCAGCAGTCGACATAGCGCTCGACCCGCTCGAAGGCACGACCATCTGCGCCAAGAACCTGCCCAACGCGCTGGCCGTCATCGCCATCGCGGAAAAAG
>NZ_RZSL01001099.1:0-980 GCF_003997355.1 Mesorhizobium sp. M1E.F.Ca.ET.041.01.1.1
GACCAAGAGCGTGTTGCGGGCGACGGTCGTGTACTCCAGCCCGACATAGAGGAACAAGAATTCGACGCCGAAGAGCACGCCCGCGACGATGCCGGCGACCAGCGTGCCATCCGCCTGAAAGAGTTTGATGCCACGCAGCCGGCACCAGCCGAACACGCACAACCCGCCAAGGATGGAGCGCGCGATGGAGACGAAAACCGGATCGTAACCGGCATACGAAACCTTGGCGGCGACGTAGTTCATCCCCCAGGACAGCGTCAGCCCGACCATGATGGCGGCCGCAGTCATGTCGACTGCGTCGCGGCGGTCGAGCGTATCGGTCGCGCCGCTCAATTGTTGTCCTCCGCGCTCTGCTCGTCGAAGCCGAGCAGGTTCCAGCTCTGGCGCATATGCGGCGGCATCGGCGCTGTGACATCGATGACGCCCTGGTCGGGATGCGGAATCACGATGCGGCGCGCATGCAGATGCAGCCGGTTCTGGATGCCGCCTGGAAATTCCCAATTGGTGTCGGCCTCGAAATATTTGGGATCGCCGATGATCGGGCAGCCGATATGGGCGGCATGCACGCGAAGCTGATGCGTGCGGCCGGTATATGGTTCCATCTCCAGCCAGGACAACGACTGCGCCGCCTGCTCGACGACGCGGTAATAGGAGACGGCATGGTCGGCGCCCTTCTCGCCATGCTTGGCGATGCGCACGCGGTCGCCGTCCGGCGTCGCCTCCTTGACCAGCCAGGTCGAGATCTTGTCCTCGCGCTTCGACGGCACGCCCTTGACCAGCGCCCAGTAGGTCTTCTTCGTGTCGCGCGCCCGGAATGCTTCCGAAAGCTTCATCGCGGCAAGGCGGGTGCGGGCAACGACCAGCACGCCCGAGGTGTCGCGGTCGAGACGATGCACGAGGCGCGGCTTCTCGCCCTTCTGGTTGCGCCAGGCCTCCAGCATGTCGTCGACATTGCGTGTCACGCCTGAGCCGCCCTGGAC
>NZ_RZSL01000109.1:0-14399 GCF_003997355.1 Mesorhizobium sp. M1E.F.Ca.ET.041.01.1.1
CTACCAGCACCGCGTCGACCCTGACGTGCCGATGGAGGATGTCGCCGGCGCGGTCGGCGAGCTGGTGGCGGAAGGCAAGGTGCGCTTCTTCGGCCTGTCGGAGGCGGGGATTTCCAACATCCGCCGCGCGCATGCCGTGCATCCGGTCTCGGCGCTGCAGAGCGAATATTCGCTGTGGGAGCGCAACCTCGAGCCCGAGATCATCCCGGCGCTTGCGGAACTCGGCATCGGCCTGGTGCCGTTCGCGCCGCTCGGCCGCGGCTTCCTCGCCGGCGACGTCAGGCGCGCGGAGGATTATCCCGAAGGCGATTTCCGTCGCGGCGACCCGCGCTATCAGGGCGAGAATTTCGACTTGAACGTCGCGGCCGCCGCCACGGTGCGCGACATCGCAACCGCCAAGGGCGTGAAGCCCGGCCAGATCGCGATCGCCTGGCTGCTCGCCAAGGGGCCGGAATTCGGCATCGATATCGTGCCGATCCCCGGCACGAAGCGGCGGATTTACCTGGAGGAGAATGTCGCGGCGGCCGACATCAAGCTCGACGCCACCGAGATGCTGGGGCTGGACATGGCGCTGACGCCGGACAAAGTGTCGGGGCCGAGGTATAACGAGCGGACGATGTCGATGGTGGACCGGTAGGGTCACCGACCTGCCTCACTTCTCCCTGCAATCCGGCAACGCCTCCATTGCCTTCCTGGCCTCGCCCTCGCTGGCGTATTTCTTCTTGCCGAGATCGATGACCAGCGTCCCGTCGGGCTTCTTCGGCACGATCTCGCACTGCTTCGAGACGGCATCCCTGGCGACCCAGTATTCGGCCGCCATGGCAGGCAGGCCGACAATGCCGGCGGCGAGGATGGCGATAGCGATGGCGCGAACCATTTCCGGTCTCCATTGCTTGCGTTGGAAAGCAGGCCGGAACTGCCGACGCTTTGCATAGAAGGCGCCGGCACACTGCTTTTCGGAAACGCCCTGCCCCGACTTCCGTTCCGGGAACTTCGTCGAAGCGCGCTTCGCTCAACCGCCCGAATGCGGGTCGATGCTATAAGGATGCACCGGATAGCCCGGGCCGATCGCCTCGCTCACTCGGCCGATCCAGGCGCTCACCGCCGGATAATCGGCGAGAGAGAAACCGCAATCCTCGGCGCGGTGGCTGTAGGCATAGACGGCGACGTCGGCGATTGTGAGCGAGCTGCCAACCAGGAACGGCATGTCCTGCAGGCTGCGCTCGAGTGCCGCCAGCGCGCGGGCGCCTGCCTCGCGCTTGCCGGGAGCAATCGCCTTGTTGCGCTCCAGCCGCCCGGTCAGCGTCCAGAAGCGCAGCGAGCCGATGACCGGCTCGACGTAATACTGCTCGAAGAACAGCCATTGCATGACCTTGGCGCGCGCAAGGCGGTCCGCCGGCAGGTAGGGCGTGCCCTCCGCGACGCAGGCGAGGATCGCGTTGGACTCGGCGATCGCCTCACCATTCTCGACCGCCAGCACCGGAACGGCGCCCGCCGGATTGAGCTTGAGGAACGCGTCCGTGCGGCTTTCGCCCTCGAAGATCGACACCTGCCGGGTTTCGTAGGCAATGCCGAGCAGTCCCAGCAGGACACGCACCTTCCAGGCGTTTTGCGATGGCAGGTAGTCGTAGAGCGTAAGCATGGCTGGGTCCCCCGATTGACTGGGACTGGTTTCGCATGCGGCGGTCAGGGGCGCCACCCGATTCATGCGGCGATCCGCAGGCTCCGAGGCTCCAAGATCTCGATCAGCCTCGCCACTCGAGCGCCCGGCATACGGCGGCCTTCATTGACCAGCGCCTCGTCGACGCCGATCCAGGCGAACGCATCGCGGAGTTCGCCAAGGCTGGCGCCGGTCAGCGCGATGGCGGCGATGACGGTGCGTCCACCGCCCAGCACTGAAATGATGTCCTCGCGTGTCATGGCTGGCCCCACACCGCCCCATGCAAGGGCGGGCCTTTGAACGACAACGAGGCCCGGCATGCGGCCGGCTTCCCGGTTCCATGATCAAATCTGCCGGCAGACGGAACGTGGGTCTTGACTTCGATCAGACAACTTCCACATCGACACTTGCCGGTCGCCTGAGGGGACCGGCAACGCCGCCGGCTTGCCGGCCGCGACTTGCTGGCCACGATTTTCTGGCCATTTGGGCACGGACCCGATGCGACGGCGCGGCTCGACTTGAGAGTCACACGATCCCAGGCCGGGACATTCAACGACATCCTGACGCGACCAGATGAGGAGGAAATGCAATGGCAATCCGTGATCTCATTCCCTGGGGCCGGGAGGGCAGCCAGCTCTCCGACATATATCGCGATCTCCATCGTGGAGGCGACCCCTTCATGATGCTGCATCGGGAAATGAACCGCCTGTTCGACGACGCCATGCGTGGCTTCGAAACGCGCATGCCGTCGTTTGGCGGGGCCTATGCCGGGCAAGCCTGGCCAAGTGTGGAAATCTCCGACAGCGAGACGGAGATCCACGTGACCGCCGAGATTCCCGGCATGGAGGAAAAGGACATCGAGGTGCTGCTCGAGGACGGCGTGCTGACGCTGCGCGGCGAGAAGCGCGCCGAGACCGAGGACAAGGGCAAGCAATTCTCCGAACGCTTCTATGGCCGTTTCGAGCGGCGCATCCCGATCGGCTACGAAGTCGAGGAAGACAAGGTCCACGCCAGCTTCCGCAACGGCGTGCTCACCGTAGCGCTGCCCAAGACCAAGCGCGCCCAGACCAAGGCCAAGCGTATCGCCGTCAACGAAGGCAAGGCCAGCAGCGCGAAGCATTGAGGGCCTGGCGCCCCCCTCCTCCCTTGTGGGGAAAGGGGGCGCACTTTCACCCCCGCTTCTTGATATCAGCGGCCACAGCCTGCGCCTCGATGCCGATCTCGCGCAGCAGGCCGGTGACCGGGTTGTGGAAGCCGACGAGATAGACGCCGAGGTCGGCCGCTCGCGGATTGACGCCGCTCTTTGCCGGCCGCAGCTCCGCAGGCAGGAAGCCGTCATAGCCCGGGCGGTAGCCGGTGGCGAAAATCACCGCGTCGAATTTTGTCTCCCGCCCGTCGCTGAATTTCGCGCCATTCTCGGTGAAGCGTATGATGTCGGGGAGGATGCCTATCTTGCCCGCCTTGATCGCCGCCACCGTACCGACATCGATCACCGGAATGCGCCCGGCGTCGATCTGCGCAAGAATGCCGGTCTTCGGCCGCACGATGCCGTACTTCTCCAGCCTGCCCAAAGCCAGGTCGAGGATTTTTGGGAACATCCAGTCGTTCAGCGCCTGCGGCATCGGCCGGCTGGCGATGCCCACCATCTGGATCGGCACGCCGAAGAGCTGGCGCGGAACGATGTGGACGCCCTTGCGCACCGAGATCGTCGGCCGCGCGCCGGACTCGGCCAGATCGAGCGCGATCTCGGCGCCCGTATTGCCCATGCCGATGACCAGCACGCTCCGACCGACATAGGGCGCGGCCTCGGTGTAGGCGGCGCTGTGCAGCACCTCGCCCTTGAACGCCTCGATGCCTGGGAAGCCCGGCACGATGGGCTCGGCATTGTTGCCGGTGGCGACGACGATCTTGCGGGCCCTGATCTCGCCGGCGTCGGTGTCGACCAGGAACCTTGCACCCTCGCAGCGGATCGATTTCACGGTGACGCCGAAGCGCGGCTCGAGGCCGAAATGCTGCGCGTAGGCATCGAGATAGGCGACCACTTTTTCGCGCGGGACGTAGCGGGGGTGGCTTTTCGGGAACGGCACGAAAGGCAGTGACGAAAAGGATTTCACCGTGTGCAGGTGCAGGCGCCGGTAGTGCCGCCGCCAGGCCGGCGCCACCTCGCTGGCCTTTTCGAGGATGGTGAAATCCACCCCCGCCTGTTTCAGGCAGGCGCCGACGGCCAGCCCCGCCGGCCCCGCGCCGACAATGACGACATTGGTGTCCATGCTCCCCTCCTCGCGCAGGCCATATCAGGCTATGCCGGGAGGTGTGGAAGGGACAAGTGGGGAGAAACACCTATCCCTCCAACCCGTTGGCGATTGGCGAACGCGACCGCGACATCCGACCCGCCCCCTTGTGGGGGAGATGTCCGGTCCAGCCTTCGCAGCTGCAGCGCAGCTGCTGCGGAGGACGGGCAGGACAGAGGGGGGCGCTGTCCCGCCAGCCTCAAGGCCTCTGCCAAGCAAATCCCCTCTCTTGCGATTTCTAGCACTTAGCTCCGCTAAAATGTTGAAATCGCTTCTCCCCTACAAGGGGGGAGATACGGCGTCGGCTCCCTACTCCACTCCGCCGGGCGCTTCGGGCTCGTCCTCGGGCGGCTCCAGGATCTCGATCAGTTTTGCCACGCGCGCGCCGGGCATCGCGCGACCCTCGTTCATCAGCGCTTCGTCGGCGCCGATCCAGGCGAAAGCCTCGCGCAGTTCCTCGAGGCTGGCGCCGGTGAGCGCGATATCGGCGATCACGGTCTCGTCGACCGGGCCAAGCACCGAAATGATCTCGTTGCGGGTCATCCTGCCCTCCCCGTGGATCGAGGCGATGGCATAGAAACGGGGGACGGCGGCGGTGGGTTCCGACGATCAATGTTGAGACGTCGGCAGGACAGAGGGTGGCGCGAAGGAGCGCCAGCGGCGGCTAGCTTTGCGCTCGCCGCCGACAATCGCTATGCACGAAGCCTCGCCCGGAATCCCACCGAGTCCCATGAAGCCAGCCATCCTGCTTTCCGCCCTCCTCCTCTCCACCCCAGCCCTCGCCGACTGGAAGCCGGTCGAGAAGATCGAGACTTATGCGATCTCGGGCCAGACGCCGGAGGCGCTCTATGTCTCGATCGGCGAGAAAGGCCCGGTGATCGGCAAGGACAGCGCGGGTACCGAGCGGCGGGTCATCGCGCACACCAATTTCAAACTGACGTGGCAGCGGGACTACCAACCGCAGGGCGGTGCCTGCGTGCTGAAGACGGCGCGGCCGAAGCTGATCATCACCTACACGCTGCCCAAGCCCGCCGGGAAGCTTCCACCTGCCGTGCAGGCGCGCTGGGATTCCTTCGCCGCCGGGCTCGCCGCGCATGAGAAGGTGCACGGCGCCGGCATCGTCGACATGGTGGACAAGATCGTCGCCTTCAGCGTCGGCCTCACCGTCGCCGACGACCCCGGCTGCACCAAGATCAGGGCCGAGCTGACGCAATATCTCGACCAGCTTTCCAAGGCCCAGCGCCAGGCCGGCCGCGACTTCGACAAGGTCGAGTTCGGACCCGGCGGAAACCTGCAGAAGCTGATCGCGGGATTCCTGATCGGCGGGTGAGAAGGACCAAGCAGCGGTTGTGCGGTTCCCTGCCCGTAGCGAGCAGAGCCACAATGGAAAGCACCGACCCGGCAATTCCCTCACCTTGGACGCATGGCGGCCAATCCCACTCCGCCGGAACGTGCGGATTTTCCCGGGCAGGTTGAAATCCAATATCTTAGTATTCTCTAATGTTTATTGGCCGCTATTCGACGAATTGATCGGCGGCGATTCGGCACGGCCCGGTTCGACATCCCCTCAAGGCTGGTGCCGCTCATCTGTCCTCAGCGACGAAAGTATAAGCCTGCGCGCCGCCGCTTTACAGGCAGGTTTGGTAGCGCTACCGTTTCACAGTCGCGTGACCCGGGGGGAGCTGGGGCAAACGTCGCCGACTTCAGTGGTGGACTGCCGACTTGCCGGCATCCGTTTCAACCACACCTGATAGAAACGGCTCCCCGCGAGGCTTCGCAGGGACCATCGGGAGGAGTTCGATGGCGTCTGTCGCGATTGGCGATGTCTACAAATCGTTTGGAGCCACCGAGATCCTGCATGGCGTCAGCGTCGGCATAGACGACGGCGAGTTCGTCACGCTTGTCGGGCCTTCCGGCTGCGGAAAATCAACGCTTCTCAGGATGATTGCCGGCCTGGAAAAAATCTCGCGCGGCCATATCTCGATCGGCAGCCGTATCGTCAACGACGTTGCGCCAAAGGAGCGCGACGTGGCCATGGTCTTCCAGAACTACGCGCTCTATCCGCACATGACGGTTGCCGAGAACATGGCGTTCTCGCTCATGCTCAAGGGTGTCCCCAAGGCTGAAAGCGATGCCGGGGTGAAGCGGGCGGCCGAAATCCTCGGGCTGGTGCCGCTTCTGTCGCGCTATCCGCGCCAGCTTTCAGGCGGCCAGCGCCAGCGCGTCGCCATGGGCCGCGCCATCGTGCGCAATCCGCAGGTGTTCCTGTTCGACGAGCCGCTCAGCAACCTCGACGCCAAGCTGAGGGTTCAGATGCGCGCGGAGATCAAGGAGCTGCACCAGCGGCTGAAGACCACCACCATCTACGTCACCCACGACCAGATCGAGGCCATGACCATGGCCGACAAGATCGTCGTCATGCATGACGGCGTCGTCGAGCAGATCGGGCCGCCGCTGGAGCTCTACGACCGGCCGAATAACCTGTTCGTCGCGAGCTTCATCGGCTCGCCCGCCATGAACCTGCTCAAGGGCACATTCGTAGCCGATGGCGCGCCGTCCTTCCAGGCCGCGGGCGGCATTTCCGTGCCTTTGCCGAAACCACCCTCGATCGGCAACGGCGAAGCCATCGTGCTCGGAGTACGGCCCGAGCATTTGCGGCTGGCCGACGATGGCATTCCGGTGACCGTGGCGGTGATCGAGCCGACCGGCTCGGAAGTGCAGGTCATCGGCCGGACGGCAGGCGGCGAGGACATCGTCGCCAATTTCCGCGAGCGCCATTCCTTCACGCCGGGAGAGACCATTCGGCTGTCGGTCGAGCCTGGCCCCATCCATCTGTTTCACGGCGAAACCGGCAGGCGGATCGAAGCAGCGCGATAAAGCCACGCAACGAGGAACAAACAGGAGGAGACGAGCATGAAATTCACCAGACGCGACGTGATTCGCACGACCGCCGGCGCGGCCGCCGGTGCCTTGGGCAGCCGCTTCATCGGTTCGAGCGCCTTCGCCCAGGAGGGCCTGAAATACAAGCCGGAGGACGGCGCGAAGCTCAGGCTGCTGCGCTGGTCGCCTTTCGTGCAGGGCGATGAGGACCAGTGGCTGAAGAATTCGAAGCGGTTCACCGAAGCGACGGGCGTGGAGGTCCGTGTCGACAAGGAGAGCTGGGAAGACATCCGTCCGAAGGCCGCTGTCGCCGCCAATGTCGGTTCCGGCCCGGACCTGATGTTCGTCTGGTTCGACGACCCCCACCAATATCCCGACAAGCTGCTCGACGTGACGGAACTGGGCGACTATCTCGGCAAGAAGTATGGCGGCTGGTACGACGGCCCGAAACAGTATGCGACGCGCGAGGGCAAGTTCCTCGGCCTGCCGCTCGCCACCATCGGCAACGCCATCGTCTATCGCGAAAGCTGGGTGAAGGAGGCTGGCTTCTCCGAATTCCCGAAGGACACGGCCGGCTTTCTCGAGCTTTGCAAGGCGCTGAAGGCGAAAGGCCATCCGGCCGGCTTCACGCATGGCCACGGCGTCGGTGACGGCAACAATTACGCGCATTGGCTACTGTGGAGCCATGGCGGGCAGATGGTCGACGAAACCGGCAAGGTGACGATCAACAGCCCCGAGACGCTCAAGGCGATCCAGTATGCGCAGGAGCTCTACAAGACCTTCATTCCCGGCACCGAAAGCTGGCTCGACGTGAACAACAACCGCGCCTTCCTGGCCGGCGAAGTGAGCGTGATCGCCAACGGCATTTCGGTCTACAACACCGCCAAGGTCAACAAGGACAAGGATCCGAAACTGACCGAAATCGCCAAGGACATGCGCACCACCAACCTGCCGATCGGTCCGGTCGGGAAATCGGTCGAGCTGTTCCAGGTGACCACGGCCGTGATCTTCAACTACACCCCCTACCCCAATGCGGCCAAAGCCTATCTGCAGTTCATGTTCGAGGACCCGCAGATGCCGGACTGGATCACGTCGTCGGCCGCGTATTGCTGCCAGACGCTGAAGGCTTTCGAGAACAATCCGGTGTGGAAGGCCGACCCGAACAATGCGGCTTACGCGAAAGCCTCGGCGACACTGCGCCCCAACGGCTATGCCGGGCCGCTCGGCTATGCCTCCGCCGCGACCATGGCCGACTATGTGCTGGTGGACATGTTCGCCAAGGCGGTAACAGGCCAGGCCACGCCGCAGGAAGCGATGGAAGAGGCCGAAAAGCGCGCCAACCGCTACTATCGCGTCTGATCCTGTTCGACCTGAGCCGGGGTGGCCGCCTGTCGTCCGGAGGCATTCGGAACGAAGAGCCGCCCCGGCCGCTCCATCAGACTTCATAGGGAACCCACGCCATGGCCGTGCCATCCGTTGCCGTTCAGCGACCTCCGTCGATCCTGTCGCGGCTCGCCGAGAGCCGGAACGCTCTTGGCCTCGGCTTCATGCTGCCGGCGGCGGCGCTGCTCCTGGTGTTTCTCACCTATCCACTCGGGCTCGGTGTCTGGCTCGGCTTCACCGATGCCCGTATCGGCCGTCCCGGCATCTTCATAGGCATCGAGAACTATCAATATCTGTGGAGCGACGGCGTCTTCTGGCTCTCCGTCTTCAACACCCTGCTCTACACGATAAGCGCATCGATCCTGAAGTTCGTGCTCGGCCTGTGGCTCGCTCTCATTCTCAACGAGAACTTGCCCTTCAAATCGTTCTTCCGCGCGATCGTCCTGCTGCCTTGGGTGGTGCCCACGGTGCTGTCGGCCATCGCCTTTTGGTGGATCTACGATTCGCAGTTCTCGATCCTGTCCTGGGCGCTGCAGCAGATGGGCCTGATCGACCATCGCATCAATTTCCTCGGCGACCCGACCAATGCGCGCGCTTCCGTCATCGCGGCCAATGTCTGGCGCGGCATTCCGTTCGTCGCCATCACGCTGCTTGCCGGCCTGCAGACCATTCCCCAATCGCTTTACGAGGCCGCCACGCTCGACGGCGCCAGCCGCTGGCAGCTGTTCCGCCATGTGACGCTGCCGCTGCTGACGCCGATCATCGCCATCACCATGACCTTTTCGGTGCTGTTCACCTTCACCGATTTCCAGCTGATCTATGTGCTGACCCGCGGCGGGCCAGTGAACGCCACCCACCTGATGGCGACTTTGTCCTTCCAGCGCGGCATTTCCGGCGGCCAGCTTGGCGAGGGCGCGGCGATCGCGGTCGCCATGATCCCCTTCCTGCTGGCGGCGATCCTGTTCAGCTATTTCGGCCTGCAACGGCGCAGGTGGCAGCAAGGCGGCGGAGACTGACATGGCGGCGATCAAGGAAGTCGAGCACCTGGACGCCGACGAAGGCGGCATGGGCTACCTGCAGAGCCTGCCGCGGCGGGTGGTGACGGTCTATCTGCCGCTGCTGGTGTTTCTGATCGTGCTGCTGTTTCCGTTCTACTGGATGACGATCACGGCGGTTAAACCCAATGTCGAGATGACCGACTATGTGAACTACAATCCGTTCTGGGTGGTGCATCCGACATTGGAGCACATACGCTACCTGCTCTTCGAGACGTCCTATCCAGGCTGGCTGCTCAACACCGTCATCATCTCGACCGCCGCCACCTTCCTGTCGCTGGCGGCCGCGGTGCTCGCAGCCTATGCGATCGAAAGGCTGCGGTTCTCGGGGGCGCGGCAGGTTGGGCTTGCCGTCTTCCTCGCCTATCTCGTGCCGCCTTCGATCCTGTTCATCCCGCTGTCGGTGATGGTGTTCAACCTCGGTCTCTACGACACGCCGTTCGCGCTGATCCTCACCTACCCGACCTTCCTGATCCCGTTCTGCACCTGGCTCTTGATGGGCTATTTCCGCTCGATCCCGTTCGAGCTGGAGGAATGCGCGCTCATCGATGGAGCAACCCGCTGGCAGATCCTGACCAAGATCGTGCTGCCGCTGTCGGTCCCGGGCCTGATCTCGGCCGGCATCTTCGCCTTCACGCTCTCCTGGAACGAATTCATCTATGCGCTGACCTTCATCCAATCGTCCGAGAAGAAGACGGTGCCGGTGGGAGTGCTCACCGAGCTGGTCCGCTCCGACGTCTACGAATGGGGAGCGCTGATGGCGGGGGCGCTGATCGGCTCGCTGCCGGTGGTCGTGCTCTATTCCTTCTTCGTCGAGCACTATGTTTCCTCGATGACGGGCGCGGTGAAGGAATAAGCGCCGCCCCGGCATCGGCTTTGCCGCGTCGCGGATGCCGCAGCGACGTCGGGATTGTTGACGGGATAGCCCGCTATGCGGCACGGCCTGCGTATGCCCGCCAGCCGCGAACCGGATGCGGCGATGGAATTCAGCAAAATATCAGCTGCCGTTCAGGACAAAGAAGCCCTGTCGCGGCGATGCTTTCGCAGACAGCCCGATGAGCGATCTGCGACGAGCACCGCTGCCGTTGGCTACCTGGAGGTGGATCATGCATATCAACGCCGACGCGCCTTTCCAGTCCGCCCAGCTGGCACGAGAGGAAATGCTTCGTTTCCTATCGACCGGTTTTGCCGGCCCATGCTGCGGCGAGAGCAACGAGATGCTGAGCTACCTCGAACGGGTGGCGTCCAGCGACAAAGCCCCGGCCACCGAGCCGACCCGACCAAGGTTTCGCCTTCGCGGCCTCTTTTCAGGCTTGAACTTGTTTCCAGCTTGACCTTGCCGACATTTGTCATTCCCATGAACGGCGCGCGATGAAGCGCGGCGATGGGGCAAGAGCTTGGCGCTACGGATCGGCGGCGCGGTGCTCGATCTCGACCGGGGTACGCTCCGGCGTGACGGCGAGATCGTGCCGGTCCGGCCAAAAACCCTGGAGCTGCTGGCCTATCTGACGCGCAATCCCGATCGGGTTCTGAGCAAGGAAGAGTTGCTGCAGGCGGTCTGGCCGGGAATTATCGTCTCGGAGGACTCGCTTACCCAATCGATCCACGACGCGCGCAAATCGATCGGCGACGAGGCGCAGGCACTGATCCGCACCGTGCCGCGCCGGGGCTACCTGTTCCAGGCGCCGGGGAACGAGGCGGTGCCCCCGCCCGCCGGCGCCGCGGCTGCCGCCCGGGCGGAGCCGATGGTGGCCGTCCTGCCCTTCCGTGTCGATCCGGCCGACAGCACCGCCAAGGCATTGTTCGACGGCGCGGTCGAGGAAATCACCAACGCGCTCTCCTGCTTCAAGACCGTCGCCGTGCTGGCGCGTCATTCCGCATTTGCTCTGGCCGAGCACTCACGCGAAGACATCCGCGCGACCGCCGAGCGCCTCGGGGCCGACTATGTCGCCGAAGGCAGCGTCGAGACCGTCGGAGCGGACTACAGCGCGCGCGTGGTGCTTACCGAGACGGCGTCCGGCCGGCGCGTCTGGGGGCAGAGCTTCACCTTCCCCAAGGGCGAAATCTTCGCCTTCCAGATGATGGTGGCGCAGCGGATCGTGACGGCGCTGGTCGCCAACATCGAAAGCGCGGTGATGCGGCGGGGTCTTCCCGCGCCCGCCGCCAATGTCGAGGCCTATCTGCATTTCCTGCGCGGGAAGGAATTGCTGCGCAGCTATGGCGAGGGCGTGAACCAGGAGGCGCGCGCGCATTTCCTGAAGGCGATCGAGCGCGATCCAGGCTATGGGCTGGCGCACGCCTACCTTGCGCTCGCCGAGGTGATCATCGGCGGCTATGCCGATGCGCCGCGCGCCGTGCTCGACCAGGCGCGTGATCGCGCACTTCATGCCATCGCGCTCAGCCCCGACGAGGCGCGGTGCCACCGCATTCTTGCATTGACCCTGCTTTATCGCGGCCGTGACGAGTACGACGCCGCCGAAAGGCATTTCGCCCGCGCGCTCGATCTCAATCCCTATGACGCCGACACGCTGGCCCAGACCGGCCATTTCCGGGCGTTGCGCGGCGATGGTGAAGCCGGCCTGGCCCTGCTCGACAAGGCCGTCCAGCTCAATCCCATGCATCCGACCTGGTACTATTACGATCGCGGCGAAGCCCTGCTGGCCGTCGGCCGATACCGGGAAGCGGCCGCTTCCTTCTCCTGCCTGCCCCGCAAGAGCGCCTGGCAATGGGCGCGGCTGGCCGCATGCCATGCATTTGCCGGCGACCACGAAAAGGCGCTGGCCTGCGTCAGGGAAGGTCGTGCCCTGGAACCCGACCTCACCATCGCCCAGATCGTCCGAGAAATGCGCATGAAACGCCTAGAAGACCGCGAACGACTCCGTCGCGGGCTCGAACTCGCCGGCTGGGACACGGCCATCTGAGCCGGTCGCCCTTCCTAAAAGCTGATTTCCACCGCCGCCGCGCTCCGCTTCGCCTCGCCATGGAACACGGCCTCGATATTGTTGCCGTCGGGGTCGAGCAGGAAGCAGGCGTAGTAGCCGGGGTGGTAGCGGCGCTCGCCCGGCGCGCCGTTGTCCTTGCCGCCGGCTGCGAGCCCGGCGTGATAGAACGCGTCGACCATTGCGCGGTCCTTCGCCTGGAAGGCGAGATGGTGGCGGCCGGTCAGCACGCCGAGGGCCGCGCGGCTGTCGGCGCTGGAGATGAAAAGCTCGTCCGCCCAAAAATAATCCTCCGCCTCGCCGCCGACCGGGATGCCCAGCACCTCGAACAGCGCGCCGTAGAAACGCCGGCTCGCCTTGAGGTCGCGCACCACGAGCTGGATGTGGTCGATGAGCCGGCCGCGGTAGAGTTGCATGAGGTGACGCCTCCTGGGTTGAGAGGGCTCAATGTAGAAGGGGCGGGAGCGCGGTCAATGTGGGGCGCCACTGACTGCTGACATGTTGAGACGCTAGCGGGACAGCGCCCCCCTCTGGTCTGCCGGCCATCTCCCCACAAGGGGGGAGATAGGCACTCCAAAAAAATCCGGATAAAAAATGCAACCAGATTGTAGGATCGGTGTCGCCTGCGGCGTCCTTCGGACGCAAGCGGCGCGATGAACCTGGAAAAACCGTGCCGCATCAAACAGGATGCCTTACGGCATGGGAGAAAACCATGAAGCTTTCCTATCGTTGGGTCATCGTCGCGGCTGGCGCGTTGATGACTTGTGTGGCGCTCGGCGCGATGTTCTCGCTGGCGATCTTTCTCGAGCCAATGTCGCTCGACACCGGCTGGTCGCGCGCCGGCATTTCCAGCGCCATGACGCTGAATTTCCTGGTGATGGGCGTCGGCGGCTTCGCCTGGGGCGCGATCTATGACCGCTTCGGCGCCAGGCCCGTCGTGCTTGCCGGCGCGGTGCTGCTCGGCCTGGCATTGGTGGTGGCAAGCCGCGCCAACTCGCTGCTGGTCTTCCAGTTGAGCTACGGCGTGATCGTCGGGCTCGCGGCCAGCGCCTTCTTCGCGCCGATGATCGCGCTCACCACCGCCTGGTTCGACACCAACCGCAGCCTCGCCGTGTCGCTGGTCTCGGCCGGCATGGGAGTAGCGCCGATGACCATCTCGCCCTTCGCGCGCTGGCTGATCTCTGCCTATGACTGGCGCACGGCGATGTTCGACATCGGCGTCATGGCCTGGGTGCTGCTTCTTCCCGCCGTGTTCCTGGTGCGCCAACCGCCGGCGGCGGTCGCTGCACACGACGGCAGCATGCCGGCACCCGCCGCCGACGATCCCGGCATGAGCGTCGGCCAGGCGCTGCGCTCGCCGCAATTCCTGGTGCTGGGCATGACCTTCTTCGCCTGCTGCGCGGCGCATTCGGGCCCGATCTTCCACATGGTGAGCTATGCGATGGCCTGCGGCGTGGCGCCGATGGCGGCCGTCTCGATCTACAGCGTCGAGGGCCTGGCCGGCCTCGGCGGGCGCGTGCTCTATGGCGTTCTCGCCGACAGGCTGGGCGTCAAGCCGGTGCTGATCGCCGGCCTCGCGATCCAGGGCATGGTGATCGCCGCCTATCTCGGCGCCGCACGGCTCGAACACTTCTACGTTCTCGCCGTCATATTCGGCGCCACCTATGGCGGCGTGATGCCGCTCTATGCGGTGCTGGCGCGCGAATATTTCGGCGGACGCATCATCGGCACCGTGCTCGGCGCAGCCACCATGCTCTCCAGCCTCGGCATGTCGTTCGGCCCGCTCGCCGGCGGCATGATCTACGACGCCTATGCCAGCTATTCCTGGCTGTTCGTCGGCTCGGCGCTGGTCGGCCTCGGTGCCGCCGGCATCGCCATCGCCTTCCCGCCGCAGCCAAGCCGGCAGAGGCTGCAGATGGCGTAGCACAAGCCTGGATCCTCGCCCCCAAAGGGGGCGGGGCTCAGGCGGGCGCCACCCCTTCGAGCGCTATGATACGTGTGTGGGCGCAGCGGAAACGGATTTGCTTCAGCCGCTCATACTCGGGCGAGTCGTACCAGGCGGTGAGCGCGGCCATGTCGGGAAACTCGATAATGACCAGGCGGTGCGGCTCCCAGTCGCCCTCGAGCACCTTGGTCGTGCCGCCACGAGCAAGCTAGTGCCCGCCCTAGCGAGCCTCCGTCGCCCGGACCT
>NZ_RZSL01000010.1:0-34508 GCF_003997355.1 Mesorhizobium sp. M1E.F.Ca.ET.041.01.1.1
GCCCGCACCTGCCTGTTCGTCAAGCGCTCGCTCGGCTCAGGCTATGCCGGCATCGACAACACGCTGTTCTACAAGGACGGCACCATGATGCTGCTCGGCGATGCCAAGAAGATGACCGAGGAAATCGTCAAGGCCATGGATCACTGATCGACAGTTTGAACCGTTGAAATATCATCCAACGTACATCTGAGGTCGGCTTTCTAACCCATCATCCGGGGAACCAGCCCGCTGCGCGAGATGGCGCGTGGGGTGAGAGGGGCACCGCTTGCATTGAAAACTAGTCCTCCTCCTTGTCCTGAGGTTCGCCAGACCATACGAGAGAATACGAAGGAAATGGGCTGGCGAACCACCCGCTAAGATATTGATTTTCTGTACGAAACGATGTCCCTCCGGGCCTACCATTGTCGTTATTTATCAATGCTTTATAGGGTGGTTCGCCACGAGGTTCGCCAAGCATCGGCTTGCGCGTTACGAGGCGTACGACTCGATCCATCCCCTGCACAGCCAGCCGAACCTGCGATGCCTCTCGCGAATAAAGCTCTGCATGATCGATATCGTCATGACCGAGCACGTCCATAAGCTGCCTAGTCGAGGCCTCGGCTTCGGCTAGATCCGTTCATGCCGCACGAATTCGAAAAGTCTGGCAGAAGAATTGACGGAGATCAAAGCGCGATGCGGGCGTACAATGCAGACTTTATTTTTTGTTAATGTCCGATGACGGAGGGAACAGCCAATGGGCAAACGCCTCCTCCAAGTGATCGCTGCCATTGCGGTCGTCTTCGTTGCGGCGCAACTCGTTCGTCCCGACCGCACGAATCCGCCGACTGACGTTAGCCGCACCATTCAGGCGCATGCCGGTATAACCAGCGAGCTCGTGGCTGTTCTGGATCGCTCGTGCGGCGATTGTCATTCAAACGCGACCGTGTGGCCGTGGTACTCGAACATCGTCCCCTTCTCCTGGCTTATGGCGTACGGCGTCAACGAAGGGCGAAAGGCGGTCAACTTCTCAGAATGGGCCGGATACTCGCCGGAGCAACAATGGAAGCTGCTGGCCGAGTCTTGCCACGATGCAACGTCGGGCAAGATGCCCGGCTCGTATACCGCACTGCGTCCCGAGACTCGGCTCTCGTATCAGGACATCGATACGATCTGTGTGGCCGCGCAGAAAGCGGAAGTGGATGCGGGCCATGTGCAGTGAAGCGATGCAATCAGCCTTTCCGCGGCTCAGCAGCGTTCGCACAGGATCGCAGCCCTGTCGGTGGGACATCTTCGCTCTGGCATGGTTCGCCTTCAATTCGACCGTTGTGAGTTGGCGACGGGACGCATCTGCTGGCGGTCGCCACCGCGTGCTGGATCGCCACGTTCCCTTTCCGCGCCTGTCCAGCTCGCGAAGGGCCGTAGCAATCGCGAGCACTGAGCACGCGGGAGCGCTCGGCACCTCGGGCTGTTTGTACGTTCCTTCTTGGCCGTGACACGTATGAGATGGAGGACGAGCTATGAGTTACCTTGAATTGAGCGCGCACTTCACGGTCCGCCCGGGCTGCCTCGACGGATTCAATAAGCAGGCGGCCGAGTTGATTCGGATCACACGGGAAAAGGACACAGGAACACTCCGCTACGACTGGTTCCTCAGTAGCGATGGCACCGAGTGCGAGGTTCGTGAGACGTACACCGGCCCGGAAGCCTTGATCGAGCACAACAGGCATATCCTGCAAGCTCGTACCAAGTTATTCAACGAGTATGCCGACAATCACTTCATGATTTTCTACTCAGAACCTTCGCAATCGCTGCTCGATTTGCTGAAGGCTCACCAAGTCGGATTTAAGTGGTTCTCCTTCGTTCGAGGTTTGGAGTCTACGCCGTCCCGCATTCCTGGAACGGACCACGACGTCAAGCACGCGTTGTAAGCCGGATTGGGAGGCGCCGATGACTCCAACAAATCTTGAAGCCAAGGTTTCCGACTTCCTTGCGCAAAGGCGGATCGCCGTTGCAGGCGTGTCGCGCAACAACAGCCATCATCCGGCCGGCAACCTTATCTATCGGCGGTTGAAGAAGACGGGGCATGAGGTCTTCGCGGTAAACCCGAACTTGGAGACCTTCGATGGCGATCCCTGCTTCCGCGACCTGCGATCGATTCCAGGTGGGGTTGATGGAGTCGTGATCGTCACGCGACCTGAAATCACCGAGGGCATCGTGCACGACTGTTCGGTTGCCGGGATCCGCCGCGTTTGGATGCATCAATCCCTTGCGAAGGGATCGAGTGTCTCGCCGCAGGCAGTCGAATTCTGCCGTCGACACGATATCAGCGTGATCGAGGGCGCCTGTCCAATGATGTACGGCGATGGCGTCGACTTTGGGCACACGTGCATGCGGCTGCTCATGAAACTGACCGGAAGGTTACCAAAATGAACCGCCGGCAGGTCGCGTGGATTATCATCCTAGTCGTCGACGTCGCATATATCGCATGGGGCGCGGGGGCCGCAGTGTCTCCCGAACATCTTCTAGGTCCAGCTGGCAAAGGGATTCTGCCGGCGGCCTATGAGGGCTACTCCGGCGGGTCTTGGTTGGAGCTTACGGGCACTTACCCGATGATCGCGGGCTACATAACAGTGCTGTACCGGATGTATGGCATCTATTGCGTCCTGTTCGGACTTCTGGCCAGCGCCATCGCCGTAACGGCGTTCCGCCGGGGTGAGCCTTGGGCATGGTGGGCGTTGTTCATCGGAAACACGGTCGCATTTGGGTCGGCGATAACGATGGATAAGATTGTGAATGCCATCGGCCCCTTCGAGCTAACGGAATACCTCGGCCTCGCACTCGTCTGGGGAGCGCTCGCCATAACACCTCCATTTCGTGCAGCATCAGCTGGGCCCGTTTGATCGGCGAGCTAAGCCAGCTTCTGCAAGGAGATCCGGGTGCCGATGCGGTGGCATTCGGGACGCGCGAGGATGCCCGTTCCTGGCACATCTCGACATGGTATGTCAGGATGGAGACGGCGGCCCGTGCAGCGCGACAATCTGGGAGAGAGGCTCACCTTGATTGCCGCGCCGCAGCAATCCGGACGCAAGGGCAAGTCAACGGCGCTTTCGGGCTTCGAACCTTGCGGAGTTTGACCGGGTGTTACGTCAGGTCCGTATGATCGACGGTGTGTCGAACAGCGAGACGAGCCTGTTGCTGAGCAGCGTATGAGGGGAGCATGTGACAAGCTGGCGGAGACCGGCTTCCGGCGGTGCGTCAAGGACATGCTCAATGGCTTCCAAGCGGAAGGAAACTGCACAGCAGCGCTGATCGCGGCGACGGCGCCAGCAGCCGGCACATCCCAGACCCGAACAGTCCGGCAAGATCGGCACCGATTTTCCATGCTCACCGGTAGAAACAGCGGAAAGGTAGGTCGAGCAGCCATGTGCAAGGAGGCCAAGAAGGTTGTCGTCTTGAAATCCGCAGGATTCCCGCAACATGGTCCTCTGGCGGACGAAGGCCGCAGCCATCGGGTTCCGCGAAATGGTTCCGAACCAAACTGGAGAATGCAGCGCCCGCAACGCCTTCAACGAAGCAGGAGAGTGATTTGCGGAATGGTAGAGTGGCAGGATTTGAACCTGCGCCCCCAGACCGAGCCGTCCTGGTATCTGCTTTCCAAGGACGACCAGCTTGTGCCGCCGGCGGTGGCCCGCATGATGGCGCAACGCGCGAACGCCGCCATCGTCGAGGTACCGGGCAGCCACGCCACCTTCGTCGCGCATCCAGCCGCTGCCGCGAAGATCATCGAGCAAGCCGCCGAAGCCGAGGCGAAGTGCGAAGGACGAGCTCGCTAACTCGAGTTCGAGGATCTATTCTACGAAACAGCGAGAGGTGAGGCTTCTAAACGCTGAAGCCGCCATCGGCCATGAGGACCGCCCCATTGATGATTCCGGTCCTCCGAGGCGAGGTGACGAGCCGCAGCGGCGATTTCGGCAGGCCTGGCAAAGCGTCCGACGGGGATATCCCTTCTGGCCTTTTCTCCCTTTTCGCCTGACCAGCCGACAAGCGCCATCGGCGTCTCAACCACTGTCGGTGCGATCGCGTTGGCAGTGGTGCCGAACTTGGCCCATTCAATGGCCATCACCTTTGTCAGGTTGATCAGCGCCGCCTTGCTGGCACCATAGGCGGCATGCTCCTCGATGGCGACGACGCCGGCTTGCGAGGAGATGTTGATGACGCGGCCGCGTCCTGAAGCCTTGAGATAGGGCAGGGCAGCAGCAGCGACGAGCCAAGGACCCCGGAGGTTGATCCGCATCGTCTTGTCCCAGACTTCGATATTTGGTTCCCCGGCGGGGAAAACGATACCTAGCCCGGCATTGTTGACGAGAATGTCGATGCCCATCGCCGTACCAATTCGGTCGACGACAGAAGCGATGGCGCCAGTGTCTTCAAGATCGAGCACGAAGCCTTTGTGGTCACAAAGTTGATCGGCGCAAGCAAGCCGACCGCGATCCGTGCGATCGAGGCGCTGACCGAAGCCAATATTCTCGTGGAAACCACAGGGAAGAAGCGCGACCGCAGCTTCGCCTATCGCGCCTATCTTGAGTGCCTGCGAACCGGAACGGAATTGGACAGCGGCGGCTGATCGCTACCAACCGCGAAATCATACCAAGCAAAGCCCACATCCTAGGACCCTGCATGAAACCCCGTCTCATGCAGCGTCCTTTGCTTAGGCGCGGAACCATAGGGAGCGATACGGGAAGATTTCCTATTTTGGCCCACGAAAAAGACAATGAAATCAGAGATGTGAATATGTCCTCCGGACCCCACCATTTGGTTGTCAAGTTTCGACGTTTTCGAACTCAGCATGATCTTCGTAGTTTGGAGGTTCGTCTCGGCGTTTGGTGAACCGTCGCTGTTGGGTTCAAGGTGGCCCTCGCGACGGTGTATGGACAGCAGGCCTGCCGCGTCCCCCAACTGGGATCACCCGCGCGTTCTTGCTCTCGAGTTCATCCAGATAATCGGCCCACCATTGCATCATCTTGACGCGCTCTTCCCAGTGCTCAGCCCGGGCGTAGGCGCGACGAACGTCGTTATTCTCAATGTGGGCGAGCTGCCGCTCTATGGCGTCCGGATGCCACTTGCCACATTCGTTTAGCAGAGTTGATGCCGTTGCTCGAAAACCATGCGCGGTAGCTTCTTCCTTGCCGTAGCCCATGCGGCGCAGCGCGGCGTTAAGCGTGTTGTCGGAGATCGGACGCGAATCCGACCGAACACTGGGAAAGAGCAGGGATCCACCGCCGGAGATTTCTCTAAGCGAGGTCAGGACACTGACGGCCTGCCTTGCAAGGGGTACGCGGTGCGGCCGTCGCATTTTCATGCGTGCTTCAGGAATGATCCACACCGCGCTTTCGAAATCGAACTCTTCCCATTCTGCCGCGCGCAGCTCGCCAGGGCGGGGAAACAGCATTGCCATCAGCTTCAGGGCGGCTCTGGTTGTTGGCTGTCCGTCGAATGCATCGACCGCCCTCAGCAAACCTCCCAAGGCCTTAGGGTCGGTAATCGCGGCACGAGGCGTGACCTTCGGACTGATGAGTGCGCCCCTCAGGGCGATCGTCGGATCTCCCTCGGCGCGTGCGGTCGCGATTGCGTATCGAAACACGGTGCCGATGGTGGAGCGCAGTCGCCTAGCCGACTCGTATCGACCGCGAACCTCGACGCGACGAAGGGCGGTAAGGATGGTGGCCGGATCGATCTCCCGAATGCACTTGTCGCCGATTGTCGGATAGGCGAAGTCGAGGAGCCATTTGACCTTGGTGATCGTCCGGTCGGCACGTCCCTGCTTCTTCAGCTTCTCAACATATTCGTCCGCAATTGAGCGAAAAGAGTCCTTTGCCGAATCGACCTTTTGCAAGCTGCGTTCCTTTCCAGGGTCTATGCCAGCCAGCAGGAGCCGTTTAGCGTCATCGCGCGCCTGGCGCGCCTCGGCGAGGGAGACAAGGGGATAGCTGCCCAGCGCTAGCAGTTTCTGCTTGCCGTCAAAGCGGTAGGCGAGCCTCCAGAGGCGAGAGCCCGTGGGCTGCACCCATAGCTGCAGCCCGCCCCCGTCTGATAATTTGACGAGCTTCGAAGCGCGGCGGGCGTTTCGGCATTTCACGTCGGAGAGGGCCATTTGTTAGGTCTCCCTTGGCTGTTTCGATACCATCAGGATGTCGAATACCAACGGAAATACCATCCCCCTGCCTCGTTGGACCAAATGCGCCCGAAGCGCTCTCGACCCAGCTCAAATGCACCATTTGACCGAAAAAGATCAACAATTTCAGTGATTTGCAGAAGCTGCAACGTAGAAGCTTCGGCGAAAGGGAGTGTCGGGAGAAGAGGGGATGGTGCCCAGAGGCGGATTCGAACCACCGACACGCGGATTTTCAGTCCGCTGCTCTACCAACTGAGCTATCTGGGCCTGGACCGGCTAGCGGGGTTCGCCCGCCGGGTTCACGAGAGCGCCGGATGGCGCCCCCCTGAAAGCGCGTGGGTTATAGCATGGGTATTCGGCCTGTCCAGAGCAATTCCAGGAAAAGTGCGTTGCGGTTTCCGGTCTGGAATTGCGTAAAAACAATCACTTAGCCTAAGTGCTGATTTCGCACGGAAAGGAAATGGCAAATTGCCGCGCGCTCACCCCTCGTCCTTGGGCGAGGAGCCTTGTTTCGAGCCGTCCTCTTCTTCTTCCTCGCCGTCGCGGCCGGGGATGACGTAGGCGCCCTTCAGCCAGCGATTGAGGTCGATGTCCTTGCAGCGTGCCGAGCAGAACGGATAACGCTCACGCGCGGAAGGCTTGCCGCATTCGGGGCAGGGCCGCTTCGGTCGCAGCGGCGTCACCTTGTCGTCAAGACTCATGGGTCGTCCATCCTCATGGACGCGCGACGTGCCAGTTCCGGTGCGCCTTGAAACCCTCGCCGGAAAGCAGCGCCACGCTTTCATAGAGCGGCAGGCCGACCACGTTGGTGTAGGAGCCGACCAGCTTGACGACGAAGGAGCCGGCCAACCCTTGCACGGCGTAGCCGCCGGCCTTGCCGCGCCATTCGCCCGACGCGATATAGGCGTCGATCTCCTCGCGCGGCAGCCGCTTGAAGCGAACCCTGGTCTCCACCAGCCGCTGCCTGAGCTTGCCGCCCGGCGTGATCAGGCAGATGCCGGAATAGACGCGGTGCGAGCGGCCGGAAAGCAGGCCGAGGCAGTTCACGGCGTCGTCGATCGTCTCGGCCTTGGGCAGGATGCGCCGCCCGACCGCCACCACCGTATCGGCGGCGAGGATGAAGGCCGGCGCATGATCTTCCTCGCTTTTCAACGAGGTGAGCGCCTTCTCGGCCTTCTCCTTGGCGAGCCGCTTTGCCAGCGAGCGCGGATGTTCGGCGCGCAGCGGCGTCTCGTCGACATCGGCGGGCAAAATGCGGTCCGGCTCGATGCCGGCCTGCTGCAACAACTCGATGCGACGCGGCGAACCCGAGGCAAGCACGAGCTTCTGCAGGATGCTCATCGCCGTTCGCGCCAGACTGTTACTTGAAACGATAGGTGATGCGGCCCTTGGTCAGGTCATAAGGCGTCATCTCGACCAGGACCTTGTCGCCGGTCAGCACGCGGATGCGGTTCTTGCGCATGCGGCCGGCCGTGTGAGCGATGATCTCGTGTTCGTTTTCGAGCTTCACCCTAAACATCGCGTTGGGCAGCAGTTCCGTGACCACACCTGGAAACTCGAGGACTTCTTCCTTCGGCATTCGATACCTTTGCTTGGATGGCGGTTCCGGCGCCTAGAGCATGATGCCGAAAAGTGTCAAGCGGTTTTCGGACGACATCATGCTCTACTTCTTTGATCCGGAGTCGGATGAATTCCGGCCGAACAGACCGGAAATCATCCGACTCCGGCCGGAATTTGCGGCGGAACCTATATGATAATCGCCCGCTTGTGAACATGCTTAGAACCTTTCCGGCCTGGATAGAATCGGCACCTTCGGCAGAACGGCTCAATCCAGGCCGGAAAGGCTCCTGATCGGCGCCGCGTTTTCACTCCGGCGGCGCGAAACGCTTGGCAATACGCGCCTTCAACCGCTCGCGCACATCGCGGTAGGCGGCCATGATGTGCTCGCGTGTGCCGCCGGTGTCGGTCGGATCGGGCATCGGCCAGTATTCGACCTCGACGGCCAGCGAGCGGGTGAGCTCGAGCGCGGCGTGGTGCGCTTCCGGCGCCAGCGTCACGATCAGATCGAAATAATCGTCCTCCAGCTCGTCGAGCGTTCTCGGCTGCCGCTCGCCGAGCGTCAGACCCTCTTCGGCAAGCACGGCGTCGACGAAGGGATCGCGCTCGCCGCTGCGCACGCCGGCCGAAGCGACGAAAGTGGTGGTCGGCAGGAACCGTCGCGCCAACTGTTCCGCCATCGGCGAGCGCACGGCGTTCATGCCGCACACAAACAGGATCGAATGCGGCAGCGCGGCCACTAGAGCATGATCCCGAAAAGTGGGAACCGGTTTTCGGAGAAGATCATGCTCCGGCAAAAGAGCATGATCCCGAACCGGAGGTCAGCGAACGCAAAAAGTGGGAACCGGTTTTCGAAGAAGATCAGGCTCCAACAAAGAGTTAGATCAGGATGGCGATTCAACGAAACGTCATCCTGATCTAGCCCCGCCAGTGCAGCACGCAGACCAGCGTGAACAGCCGGCGCGCCGTGTCGAAGTCGATCTCGATCTTGCCGGCAAGCCGGTCCATCAGCGTCTGCGATCCCTCGTTGTGCAGGCCGCGCCGACCCATGTCGATCGCCTCGATATGGCTGGGCGTCGAGGAGCGGATGGCCTCGTAGTAGCTTTCGCAAATCAGGTAGTAGTCCTTGACGATGCGCCTCAGCGGCGTCAGCGACAGGATGTGGGTGACCACGTCGGCGCCATTCTCGCGGCTGACGGCGAACACCAGGCGCTGCTCGGCCAGCGACAGCTTCAGCCTGTATGGGCCAGCGCCATCGTCATTGACCGGCCGGAAACTGTTTTCCTCGATGAGGTCGAAGATCGCCACCGCGCGCTCGTGCTCGACATCGGGCGTCGAACGGCCGATCGTGTCGTCAAGCTCGACGTCGATCAGCCTGTCGCGGTTTTGGTGGTGGCCGGACATCGCTACATGTTCAGCCGGATCGCTACGGAGCGTGCGTGCGCGTCGAGCCCTTCCGCCCTGGCGAGCGCGATCGCCGCCGGCGCCAATGCCTTGAGCTGTTCCGGCCCGAGCTTCAGGATCGACGTGCGCTTGACGAAATCAAGCACGGACAGGCCCGAGGAGAAGCGCGCCGAGCGCGCCGTCGGCAAGACGTGGTTGGAGCCGCCCACATAGTCGCCGATGACTTCCGGCGTGTGGCGGCCGACAAACACGGCGCCGGCATTGCGCATTCTGGCGAGAAAGCTTTCGGCGTCATCGAAGGCAAGCTCGACATGCTCGGCCGCGATCCGGTCGACCAGCGGCAGCGAGGCTTCGATGCTCGGCACCAGAATGACGGCGCCGAAATCGCGCCAGCTCGCGGCGGCCGTCTCGGCGCGCGGCAGGGCCTTCAACTGACGTTCGACCGCTTGCTCCACCGCCTGGCCAAACGCGGCATTGTCGGTGACAAGGATCGATTGCGCCGACGCGTCATGCTCTGCCTGGGCGAGCAGGTCGGCTGCGATCCAGTCCGGATCGTTGTCCTTGTCGGCCACGACCAGCACTTCCGACGGCCCGGCGATCATGTCGATGCCGACGGTGCCGAACACCTGGCGCTTGGCCGCCGCGACATAGGCGTTGCCCGGGCCGACGATCTTGGCGACCGGCCTGATCGTCTCGGTGCCGTAGGCGAGCGCGGCGACGGCTTGAGCGCCGCCGACGCGGTAGATCTCCGACACGCCGGCGAGGTCGGCCGCCACCAGAACCAGCGGATTGATGACGCCGCCAGAGGCCGGCACCACGATCACGATGCGCTCGACGCCGGCGACTTTCGCCGGCACGGCATTCATCAGCACCGAACTTGGATAGCTCGCCGTGCCGCCCGGCACATAGAGGCCGACGGCCTCGATCGCCGTCCAGCGCGAGCCGAGCTCGACGCCGGCTGCGTCCGTGTAGCGGTCGTCCTTCGGCTTCTGCCGCTCGTGATGGGAGCGGATGCGGTCGCGCGCGAATTTGAGCGCCTCGACGGTGGCCGGGTCGGCCGCAGCATAGGCCCTGGCGATATCGTCCTTCGAAACGGCGATGCCGAGCTTGCCGAGATCGGCCTTGTCGAATTTCAGCGTGTAGTCGGTGAGAGCCTTGTCGCCCTCGGCGCGCACGCGCGCGATGATATCGCGCACCACCGCCTCGACATCGGCCGACACTTCACGCTTGGTCGAAAGAAAGGCGGTGAAACGTTGGTCGAAATCGGCGTCCTGCTGGTTGAGCGTTATGGCCATGGCGCCTAGCTCCTGTGCACGGGACGCGATGCGGCTTCCCAGGAGCCGCCGACATCGGCGAGCCGCGCCTCGATGCACTCGACGTCGAGCATGATCGTGCCGCCTCCCGAAAACACCAGCTCGATGATACCGGCCGGCTTGCTGATCGCAACGAAGCTGATCGCCAGCAGCGAAAGCACCTCGGCCGGCTTGTCGCGCGCGATGCCGCTGGTCTTGGCGCCGAGCACGCGGTCGAAATGCAGAACGCTCTGCCGCCGCTCATTGTGCTGGCGCAAGAAGCCGGGCTTCGCCTCCCAGACGAAACGGTTCATGGTCAGCACGAAGCGCTTGGCCGCCGGCAGGTATTCGAGGTCTGAGACCTTCATCACGGCGTCCTGGACATGGGCCGAGACGATGCTCAGGTCCTGGTCGTCGAGCGCGATGAGCTTGAGAGCGGCCATGCGGTATGCGCACCTGAAGGTTGATGGTTCAGCCCTCTGTTAGAACATGATCCCGAAAAGTGGAAACCGGTTTTCGGCAAAGGTCATGCCCAAACAGAGACTGGAGCGGGATTGAACCCGGTTAGATCGAGTCCAACCACGCTCTAGTGGGTCTTTCCGCTCTGCGCAACCGAGGCGCTTTGTCAGCCTGAAATCCGCTCGATCACCGCGCCGCAGCCGGAAAGCTTCTCCTCCAGCCGCTCGAAGCCGCGATCGAGGTGGTAGACGCGGTTGACGGTGGTCTCGCCTTCGGCGGCAAGGCCGGCAATCACAAGCGAAACCGAGGCGCGCAGGTCGGTCGCCATGACCGGCGCGCCCTTGAGCCTGGCGACGCCGTCGACGATCGCCGTCTGGCCGGAGAGCGTGATGTGGGCGCCAAGGCGGGCAAGCTCCTGCACATGCATGAAGCGGTTCTCGAAGATCGTCTCGGTGATGCGAGACTTGCCCTTGGCCATCGTCATCAGCCCCATGAACTGCGCCTGCAGGTCGGTCGGGAAGGCCGGGAAGGGCGCCGTCGTCACGTCGACCGGCACAATGCCAGCGCCGTTGCGCTTGACGCGGATACCCTCGTTGGTGGGCGTGATCTCGGTGCCGGTCTCGACGAGAACGTCGAGCGCTGTCTGCAACAGGTCGGGCCGCGCGCCTTCCAGCATGACGTCGCCACCGGTCATCGCCACCGCCATGGCATAGGTGCCGGTCTCGATGCGGTCGGGGATGACGCGGATGCGGGCGCCGGACAGCGCCTCGACGCCCTCGATAGTGATGGTGGAGGTGCCTGCGCCATGGATCTTGGCGCCCATGGCGATGAGGCATTCGGCGAGGTTGACGATCTCCGGCTCGCGCGCGGCGTTTTCGAGCACCGTCTCGCCCTTGGCGAGCGAGGCCGCCATCATCAGCACATGGGTGGCGCCGACCGACACTTTCGGGAACACGTAGCGATTGCCGTGGAGACGGCCGTTCTTCGTCTTGGCGATGACGTAGCCGTTGTCGACGTCGAGCTCTGCGTCCAGCGCCTGCAGGCCCTCGAGGAACAGGTCGACCGGACGCGTGCCGATGGCGCAGCCGCCTGGCAGCGACACCTTGGCCTCGCCCATGCGGGCAAGCAGCGGCCCGATGACCCAGAAGGAGGCGCGCATCTTCGACACCAGCTCGTAGGGTGCGGTGGTGTCGACGATGTTGCGGGCGGAAAAATTGATGGTGCGCGAATAGCCTTTCTGCTGGCTCTCGCGCCGACCGTTGACGGAATAGTCGACGCCGTGATTGCCGAGGATGCGGATCAGTTGCTCGACATCGGCCAGATGCGGCACGTTCTCCAGCGTCAGCGTGTCGTCGGTGAGCAGCGAGGCGATCATCAGCGGCAGCGCCGCGTTCTTGGCGCCCGAGATCGGAATGGTACCGGCAAGCTTATTGCCGCCGACAATTCTGATGCGATCCATGAGAGAAACGTCCCCTCGGCCCGGACGGGCCGCTTTCAATCGGTTGAGTATGTCCGGCTCTAGACTATTGGCCGGCTTGGTTCAAGAAATAGGATTTCCCCACCTGTGGACCAAGTGTGGTCGGCCAGTGTGGCTGATTTGGGTTACTTTTTTTGCATTTTTCCAGCAGTTGGCAAGCCTTCCGGCCGCTCGTCGGCATCGCAGGCGCGCTTGTTAGCGTCGCCGGCGCGTCGGGAACGCGCTTGTGCCTTGCGTTTCTGCAGGTTGGCGCGCAACGCTTCGGCGAGCCGGTCCTTGCGCTCGCCGTCGCCCTTTTTCGCTGGATTTGCCTTGTCGTTCACAGGTCCGTCCCCGCCGGCGGATAGCCGGCTGTGCTTCAGGCATAGTTAACATTGTGGCGCCGCCATGTCATGAAAGCCGCTTGGAAGCGGCTTTCACAGTTGCGGCAGTCAATACATATCACTCAAAATCGCGCAGGGTTTTGGGACAGCGACATGCGTCGTTTTAAGGTTTTCTTGGCCTTGCGCTTGCCGGTTCGTTATGGCAGAAGCGCCGCCATCGCAGGCTGCGGTAGCTCAGTGGTAGAGCACTCCCTTGGTAAGGGAGAGGTCGAGAGTTCAATCCTCTCTCGCAGCACCAGCCTATCCCTTTGAAATTGCAGCCAGGACCTGCGGCCGGCGTGCGGCGCTCTGCTTGGTGCACTGGACAGAGCCTTTTTTACGTCGACTTCAAAACATGCATATCGTCGAACTCCGCGAGCTTTGGATACGCGATCGTCGGAGCATGCGCGAGGCTGAGGACGCGTTCACGGTAGCGATCGAGGCACATCTGGCGCTCATTGTCGCCGATGCGTGCTGGTGCGTGCACCAGAAATGGCTCGATCACCGTGAAGCCGACAAAGTAGAGCATGCCGTGGTTGATTGGGAACAGGATCTCGGCGATTGGTCCGTTCAGGCCGCGGTCGGAATAGATCGGCGGCGGTCCGCCGATCGTGACGGAGCACATCGCGCGCTTTCCTGCGAGGACGCCGCGGTCATACCATTTGCCGCCGCCATAGATGCGGCCCCCTGACGCGAACACTCGGTCGACCCAGCCCTTGAGGATCGCCGGCAGCCCGAACCACCAGAGCGGAAACTGCAGGATCAAGACGTCGCACCAGAAAAGCTTGTCCATCTCCGTCTGGATGTCTGGAGCAAATCCGTCGTGGGCAGCCGCATTCGCCTCCTCAGCCTGCTGGCGATAGTAGTTCGCGTCGCGAACGGTCGTGAAGTTGCGGCGGTCCGATACCGGATTGAACCCCATGGCGTAGAGATCGGAGACGACCACTTCGTGCCCCGAAGCGGACAGAGCTTCTTGCGCCGTGCGGGTGAGGGCGCCGTTGAAGCTCTTGGGCTCGGGATGTGCATGAACGATGAAGATGCGCACCGTGCTTTGTCACTCGGTTTCGATATTCATTTTCTGGATGTCGAAAGGACCCGCGCGGCGACGCAGTCGAGCGAGAAGACACCGGCACCGCGTGTCAGCACGAGCAACAGCAGCGAAGACCAGAGCAGGTGCTCAGCCCAGTTCTCCGGGTAGACGAAAATCTGGATGACTGAAACGACGCCGAGCAGCATCAGTGCAGCAAGCCTCGAGAACAGCCCGAAGAAGATCAGAACCGAGCCCGTGAGTTCGGCGGCGGTCGCCAATGGCGCCGCGATCGACGGGTCGATGAAGGGCAGATTGTATTCGTTGGCGAAGAGCTGCAACGTGACCGGCCAGGATGCCAGCTTGCTTTGGGCGGACTGCCAGAATACATGCGCGACAGCGACGCGTGCGGCGAGTTGGACCAGCGAAAGCGGAATGTGTTCGGACAGCTTGATGATACGCTTGTAGAGGCCGACGAAGCCGGCCGGGCTGGACGAGGATTGTTCCGATATTGCGGTCATGACCGTCTCCGTCAGTTTGAGGGGGAATTCGAGGCGACCCGCACGTCGGTGACGAGCCTGTCGCGGAACAGACGCACAAGGGCTGAAACCAGGTCGAAGGCCGGGTCGAGCGCTAAGGCACGGCCAGTGGCATGCTCAAGGCCCAAACCGTGCTTCAGCGAATGCCAGAAGGCGAAGCTCGCGCGGTCTAGCAGAAAAAGCCGCACGTAATTGCCCGATCGCCACAACGCCACGCGTTCGGGGCGCCTTATCCAGGTGACGTTTTCGTCGACCGCCGTCTTCTGTTGATGCGCCATCCATACCGACAGGATCGACCAGTGCGAGACGATCAGGCGCAGTGAGGGCTGGAGCAGGATATCCGGCGAGAGGCCGAGGTCGGTGTTGTCGTATTCTGCGAGGCTGCGGGGTGGCAGCGAAGCCGTATCGAGCGCCTCGGCGATGGCCCATTCGAGCCGCGCCGTTTCGGCGACGATCGGCATATCGGACAGCGTGTCGATCGTCTTGAGGAAACGCGGGAAGCCGGCGCCATAGCGCGCAAGGCGCGATTCAACCGGCGGATGGCGTCGAATGAACTCGCTCGCCACATAACGGAAGAACCGTTCGTCGACAAGGCGGACGGTGACTGGAAACACCGCCATCAGCACTGCGGTGAGCGAACTGCGCGTGTTGTTCTGGTAGATGCGCAGGCGGGCCAGTGGATCGGCCTTGCCGGCGGTCAGCATTTTCGCGGAGACCATTGGTTCGATGGCAAGCACCGAGCGCGCCATGGTGGTCTGCAGGTGTTCAAGCGGCAACATCGTATCTTCCCTCCATTGGCGTTAAAGCGTTCGCCATCACAGGTCCGGCCTTGGCGGCAGCACATGCTGCAAGCACTGGCATGCTGGTCCTCACGTTTTCAAAGGGGGTAGGGGACGCGGGCCGGGGCTTGGTTGTCGCGGCCTGTCTCGCAGCCTGCTTGCGGCCGAACATGATCGAAGCGGTAAGCATGTCGGCCCACATCGCTTCGCCAAGCAGCACGTCGAGAACCGGAACGTCGGTGTCCCATTCAATCAGGGTTGGTCGCGGTCCGAGGCGCGTTATGGCGTGCTCATAGAGGGCCCAAACGACCGGCGGAACCCGCGAGCCATGGTCGTCGATGAGCACGGTGTCGGTTCCGACCTGATTGGTCGCATGGCCGGCGAGATGGATCTCGCCGATAGCGCCCGCAGGCAGCGCATCGATGAAAGTCTTTGCATCGTATTGCAAATTGTGCGCCGAGACATGGACGTTGTTGACGTCGAGCAGCAGGCCGCAGCCGGTCCGCGCCACGAGCTCGGCCAGGAACTCGGCTTCGTTCACCGAGGAGTCGGCAAAGGCGACATAGGCAGACAGATTTTCGATCAGCACCTGCCGCTTCAGCATCTCCTGGACGGTATCGACGTTGCGCGCCACGATCGCCAGCGCCTCTTCGTCATAGCGCAGCGGCAGCAGATCGTTGAGGTAGGCGCCGTCGGCGACGCTCCAGGCCAGATGCTCGGAAACCAGATCGGGCTGGAAGCGCTCGCAGACCCTGCGCAGCCTTTCGAGATGGTCGAGGTCCAAGCCTCGCGCGCTGCCCAGCGACAGGCCGACGCCATGCACCGACAGCGGATAGATTTGGCGCAGCCGTTCAAGCGCCTCGACGCCGGCGCCGTCTCCCATGTAGTTCTCGGCATGAACCTCTAGCCAGCCGGCGGAAGGCCGTCGCGTCAGCATTTCGCTGATGTGAGGCGAGCGAAGACCGATGCCCGCCGATGCGGGGATCGCAAGGGGCTGAAATGCACGGGACATCGGTCTGCTCCATTCTAGAGGGTTGGCTCGAAGTCTGGATCGTTCAGGCTTTCGGCTTGTCGCTGCCGCCCGCGATCTTGGCGCAGCTGCCGGCGGGCACGTAGAGCCAGGAATCCGGCTGGTTGTCGGCGGTTGCGGTGCCGGCGCAGGAATGCGTCGCGGTCTGGCAGTCGTTCTGGCCTGCCTTGACCACGCCGTAGCACTTCTCGAAGGCGAAGCCGGGCTTGGCGGCAGGACCGCTGTAGGCCGCTGTCGCGGCAAGCGAGGTGGCGGCCGCGAGGGCCGATCCGATGAGGGTTCTGGTGTTGATCACAGGCTTGTCTCCTGGTTGGCGTTTCGAGAGAAAGACCGGCCTTGGGCCCGTCTGCAAATCAGTCTGTCCGATCGGCGTGCCGAGCTGAAATGCTGTCTCGGCATGGAATTGATACGCAGTCACTATGTCTCGGGAGACAACGCGAAAAAGCCCTCCGGCGGGAGACGCCGGAGGGCCTGGCGCCTGCATTCGGGAGTATGCGAAGCAGGCGCGGCTAGGCGGGGAGCGAGGCGCCTAGATGTATCGACTTTCGCAGTTTGTGGGCGGGCTTCCACCAGTGCGCAGAGGATCAGCGGCAAGCCAGTCTGCTGCGCGCTGCCGCCCCGTGTCGCGCATGTCGGTCAGTTCGCCCCAGTCGATCCAGGGCCGCAGGAGCAGCGGAGCTCCGGCACGGTATCGACTGTCGAATATGGTGTGAACCAGCACACATTTGGTCACGCAATGGCTGGCTGGGAGGCCGCGATCCGGACACGGCGTGGTGAATACGCAAGGTCTGCCGGTGACAATCAGGCGATGGCGAGCTTCAGGTGATAAGACAGGCGGCGACTGCAAGACGTCGCCGTCGCCCCAATAGATATCGCCGTCGATCTCGACAGGCAGCGAGAGGAAGGGGATCGTGGCCGCCGCCACGATCGCGTTGATGGACAACCGGTCGCTTGTGAATATCTTCACCGCATCCGTGCGCGCGTTGACGGCCAGGACGCCAAGTTTCACCGGGCAGTCTTCGTCACGGATTTGCTCGAGATCGATCGACTGTTCCAGGACGGATCGAAGCAGGCTGGCTCTGCCATCGGCGAAAATCGAGGCGTGGCTGACGCGCCGCCAGAAATTGGCGAGTGCCGTCCGCGCGCCGCGCCTGCCGCCGACGCTCAAGCCATAGGCAAAGACCGCCGCCTCCATCGCTGCAAAGCCCGACGCGGTGACGCTGCTGAAGCTGCAGCTCGGCTCGTCCAGCAGGCGATCGAGCACGCCCCACACGAAAGCGCCATGTACATCGTTTGCCAGCACGATGTCGATCGTCCGGTCTCCTACATTAAGATCAGCCACTGATGTGATGGCTTGGTCTGTTCTCATTGCGGGCTGGGTAAGCATGGTTTGGTCTCCATCCCAAGATCGTCAACAAGGCGACTGGAGAGAGACTGCCGCATCTTCTTGTTCAGCCGAAATGCCAAGGTGGCATGAAGTCCATAGGCAGATTGCATTGGCTGTCGGTCTTCGCGCGCCACACTCTTCATCCGATCAGGCCAGGCGATGCGACGCGTGTCGCCAGCTCCGGCGCCGTAGCCAGAACCACGGCCTGGAACAGGATGATGAGAAGACAACTCGCCTGTGTGGCTGCTCGACAGATGGCGGGCCTTGGCCCGCCATCTGTCATGACGAAACGCTATCGACTTTATAGCCCCACTGCATTGGCGTGATGGAATGCTTTGCGGCAGGGTTCGAGCCTGACCTTGCATCTCTGCAGTGGAGGGACGACCCGCATGGACATTCATCACATCCGCTACTTCCTGGCCGTGTGCGAGACACGAAACTTCACGCGCGCCGGCGAGAGGTGCAACGTCACCCAGCCGGCGCTGTCGCGGGCAATCCAACAGCTAGAGGATGAAGTCGGCGGCTTGCTGTTTCGCCGCGAAAGAAACCTGACGCATCTGACGGATCTGGGTGCGCTTCTTCGGCCACGGTTTCAGCAGATCCTCGATGAGGTGACCGGCGTTCGGCAGGAGGCGTCGAGGTTCCTGTGCCTGGAAAACGCAAATCTCAAAGTTGGGGTCATGTGCACCATCGGTCCGCGCCGATTCACCGGTCTGTTGGCGGACTTCAACAGGCGCCAGCAGGGCATTCAGCTGCAGCTGGTGGAAGGCGTGCCTGCCTCTTTATCGCAACTGCTGGAAGCGGGTGAAATCGATGTTGCCATCATGGCGTCCAGCAACAGTTTTCCGGAGCGGTTCGACGTCACGCCGCTCTATCGTGAGCGGTTCGTTCTTGCCTTCCCCAACGGCCATCGCCTGGCCCGCAACGACAATGTCGCCATCTCCGAGCTCGACGGCGAGAACTATCTCAGGCGGCTGAATTGCGAGTATCGTGATCACCTCGCCGGCCTTTGCAACGATCGCGGCGTCAAGCTCAGAATCTCCTACGCCAGCGAGCGCGAAGACTGGATTCAGAACATGGTTTCCGGCGGGCTCGGGATTTGTTTCATCCCGGAATTCAGTGCCGTTATCCCGGGTCTGCAAATCAGGCCTGTCATCGATCCTGAAGTCTGGCGGGAGGTCTCGTTGGTCGTCGTGGCGGGCCGCCGCTTCTCGCCGGCGACGTCAACCTTCGTGACCAGCGTCAAGGCGCACAGCTGGCCGGAAAGCGGCATCGACCTGCCGGTCAGGAAGACAGCAGCGTAACAATCCAAAGTGAAGCCTAACTCCGCGACGAACTTCGTGGCGGAGATGATCGCGTTGGTGCGATCACCCACCATAGTTTTCAGGTATCGATTTAAGAGCCAGTCAGCATTTCTCTTTCTCTGAGGCTCCAGTCACTCTCTTTTCATGCCCCGCCACCGCGATTGGGCACCGACAAAGGAGAAATTAGACATGGCTTCCAAGACTATTGCGTTGCGTCTGCCGCTGGAGGCGGCGCTGACACTCGGACTTCTTACCGCAACCGCTGCGTTTTCCGCAGCCCCGGCGTTCGCCGGCGACTGCCCTGCCGGCCAGGCCGCTACGACCGACATTCAGGAACATCCCAGCAAGCCGGTCGGCGTGACCGATACGGTCCTTTCGGCGATCGATCTGAGCAGCAAGGGCGAAGCCTGGAAAGGCAACATGCTGCGTCTGCGCAAGCTCGTCGTTCAGCCGGGCGGCGTCGTCCCGTGGCATGAGCACACGGTTCGTCCCGCCAACATCATCGTCGTCGAAGGCTCGATCACCGAATACGCCAGCACCTGCAAGGTCGGCATCGAGCATCCGGCTGGCGACGTGACCGCCGAGTTCGGCCAGCTCGCCCACTGGTGGAAGAACAACGGCAAGGTTCCGGCGGTGCTTTATTCCGCCGACATCCTGCCGCCCGCGATGCACAACGATCACATGATGTGAGCCGTTCGTCGCGGCCTGCAGATCCCAGCAGCAGCAACCAACAGCGCGTCCTCGGGCGATCGCCCGGGGACGTGGCCACGGAGCCTGTCATGACGACCAGCGAACATACCGAACAGACGCGGCTCCGCACCGTTGCCGCAGATACCTGGCGCTTCGGCCTGATCGCCCTGATCGCGTTCCTGACGCTCGTCGATCTGTTCGCAACCCAGGCAATCCTGCCTTCGCTGGTGACACGATTTGGCGTCAGCCGCGCGACCATGGGCTTCGCCGTCAACGCCAGCACCTTCGGCATGGCGGTGGCCGGTATCGCCGTCGCGCTCTTCGGGCGCGGCATCGATCGCCGCAACGGCATCTGGATCAGCCTGGCCATCCTGGCGATCCCGACGACACTGCTTTCGCAGACAGACAATATTGCGGTCTTCGCCCTGCTGCGCGTAGCGCAAGGCCTTTGCATGTCGACTGCGTTCACGCTCACGATGGCCTACCTGGCGGAGCACTTTTCCGCTCGGCAGACCACGAGCGCGCTCGCGGCGTATGTGACCGGCAATGTTGCCAGCAACTTCTTCGGCCGGCTGATGTCGGCGGCCGTCGCCGACACGTTCGGCATCTCTACCAACTTTCTGACCTTCGCCGCCTTTAATCTGTTCGGCGCAGTTCTTGTCTGGTTCACGCTGCAGAAGACCTCGGCAATGATGCGCGCAGATGCGACGGGCGGACTCGCCCGCGCGGCCTGGAAAGCCCCGTTGCAGAACGTCGAGCTGCGGGCCTGTTTCGCGATCGGCTTCCTCATCCTCTTCGTCTTTATAGGCACGTTCACCTACGTGAATTTTCAACTCGTAGCAGTGCCCCTGTCTCTGACCCCGATGGCGCTGGGCGCGGTCTATTTCGTCTTCCTGCCGTCAATGCTGACCACTCCGCTCGCCGGGCGTGTGGCCTCGGGTCTCGGCCCGAGGGTAGGGGTTGGCGCAACGCTTGCGCTGGCGATTGCCGGTCTGCTTCTGCTGCTCACACCCAGTCTTCCCATCGTCCTCGCCGGGATGGCGCTGGTCGCCAGCGGCACCTTCCTGGCGCAGGCGATAGCAACGGGACATGTCAGTCGGACCGCGTCGCGCGACCGCGCCGCCGCAAGCGGCATCTATCTGGCCTCCTACTATGCGGGCGGGCTCGCCGGCAGCTTCCTCATCGGACAGATCTACGACCGGGTCGGCTGGACGGCCTGCGTGGCCGCACTGGTCGCGGTTCTCGCGGCAGCAATCGCGGTAGCCCGAACGCTGAGAACGCCAGCCGCGTGACCACCGGAGCTGCGCCGGAGGTCACCCGAGAAACTCAATCCATAGCCAACTCAGCAACCAAGGAGAATGCGATGAGAGCCTACCTGAAAACCATGATTGCGGGTGCCGCCGTGCTGATGACAGTTGTCTTGCCGGCAGCCGCTTCCGACGGCGTCGTCACTATCAAGAGCGGTTATTCCGTCGCCGAGACCGTGGCCCGCATCAAGAAGGACGTCCTCAAGAAGGGCATCATGTTCTTTGGCGTGATCGACCAGGCAAAGCTCGGCAACAAGGCCGGCAACGATGTCAGGCCGTCGCGGCTCGTCATGTTCGGCAATCCGGCGCTCGGCACGACGTTCATCACCTCAAATCCCGAGGCGGGCCTGGACTGGCCGGTGCGCGTGCTGGTCTACCAGACGCCCGATGGGCAGGTTTACGCCGCCTATAGCGACTTCGACTGGATTGCGAAGCGGCATGGCATTACCGACCGGCAGGCGCAGTTCAAGATGGCGACCGAGGTGATCCAGTCCGTCACGTCGTCCATCAGGAAGAACTGACCGGCGCGAGGCGCCCAAATGCTTCGGCGCTTCGACGCTGTCAGCCTTGCACAGCCAGGTCATTCGGCGGCGGACAACGCCTTTGCCCGCTCGCCGAACCATTTCTTCTGGGTCGCTTCGCGGACCAGGGCGCCGACCGCCGGCGAATGCTTGCGGCCGCGCACGGTGACAAGATTGACGTCGCGCCAGAATTCCGGCTCGGTGATCGGCAGGGCCACAACACCCGGGTGCTTGGCGGTGTGCTCTGGCATGAAACCGAAACCGAGCCCGGCAGCGATCATGGCGAGCGTCCAGTCGTCGCGATCGCTCCAGTAGACCGGACTGACGGTAACGCCATGCTGGGCAAGGATGGCATCCGCGTAGCCGGCAAATTCGCAGTTGTTGCGGTGAATATAACTTTCATTGCTCATGTCCTTCACCCGCACGACCCGCTGGTTCGCCAGCCGGTGAGCCAGGTGGACCGCCATCACCATCTGCTCGCGAAACAGCGGAAGGGAGTGAACCTCCTCGTCGGGAACGTCCGACGGCAATGCATAGATGGCGGCCTCGAGATCGCCTTCGAGCAATCTCTTTCGAAGACTTACGGCGTCTGAATCGCAAAGGTGAAGCTCCACGCCGGGGTGATGCCCACGGACGGCCGCGATCAGCTCGATGATTTCGTCCGGAGCGATCGTGCTCATGATGCCAAGCCTGAGCGGCATCCTTTTCAAATTCACATACTGCTCGGCAATCTGCTTTGCCTGGCGGGAGTTCTCGAAAACGCCCTCGAGATACGTCTCGACCATGCGGCCGAGCTCGGTGAGATGGGTGAAGCGGCGCTCGCGGTGGAAAAGCGCGCCGCCGAACTCATCCTCCAGCAGCTTGATGGCGCGCGAAAGCGCCGGCTGCGTGACGTTGCACTGCTCGGCCGCCCTGGTGAAATTCAGCTCCTTGGCAACGGCCAAGAAATATCTGACCTGGCTGATCTCCACTGCACGCTTCCCCTGGGTCGGTGCATGCCGCACGACCCGCGTTGCCGGGCGATCTTACTAGCTGCCCCTAGGTCAAACAACCCGGCCTGCGGGCTGCATCGCGAACGCACCGATCAGACCGTCAGCTATCGATTCCATGTCTCAACGGCATTTCCGCTTCTTCGCGCTGCTCGCCATACTTGATCAGAATTTCGGACCTGGGCGCACGCAAGCCCGTTGCTCGCAGCCATTTGCTCGTCAATTCGGCGGCGACTTCAGCAAAAGGAAATGACGATGCTCAGAGGAAAGACGGCGCTGATAACAGGCTCGACCAGCGGTATCGGCCAAGGCATCGCCGAGGCCTTCGCCGCCAAGGGCTGCAACATCGTTCTGAACGGTTTCGGTGATGCCGCCGAGATCGAGTTGCTCCGGTCGAGGCTCGCTGCCGTCCACGGGGTGACCGTCCGCTACGACAATGCCGACATGAGCAAGGGTGGCGCGATCACCGCGATGATGGACAAGGCCATTGATGAATTTGGCGCGGTCGACATCCTGGTCAACAACGCCGGCATTCAGCACGTGGCGCCGATCGACGATTTCCCGATCGAGAAGTGGGAAGCTGTCGTGGCGATCGACCTCATGTCGTCGTTCTACACGATCCGGCGTGCCTTGCAGGCGATGAAGGCGCGCAAATGGGGCCGCATCATCAACGTCGCGTCCGCCCACGCTCTCGTCGCCTCGCCATACAAATCAGCCTATGTCGCCGCCAAGCATGGCGTGGCCGGTCTGACCAAGACCGTCGCGCTCGAGGTCGCCGAACAGGGCATCACCGTCAACGCCGTTTGCCCTGGCTACGTGCTTACCCCGCTGGTCGAAAAGCAGATCCCGGACACGGCCAAGGCCCGCGGGATCACGGAACAGCAGGTGATCAAGGATGTGCTGCTGGCCGCCCAGCCGACCAAGCAGTTCGTGACGGTCGAGCAGGTTGCCGCGCTCTGCCTTTTCCTGGCCTCGGACGACGCGGCCTCGATCACCGGCGCCATCATGCCGATCGAAGGCGGCTGGACCGCTCACTAGAAGCCAACGACGAGGAGCGACAGCGCCATGAACAATATTATTCGAAATCCCTCGAAGTCGGCGTCTGTGACGGATGCCGGGCCGGCGGCCAACGTCTCCTCCCAGCGCCAGACCGTTTTGGTTCTGCAGGGCGGAGGAGCTCTCGGAGCCTATCAGGCCGGCGTTTATCAGGCACTCGTCGAAGGCGGTATCGAGCCGGACTGGGTCATCGGCACGTCGATCGGCGCCATCAATGCCGCGCTGATTGCCGGGAACGAACCGCAAGATCGCCTGCCCAGGCTGCGGGAATTCTGGGACGGCGTCAGCCGGAGCAGTCCAATCGACGAATTCTTTCGGATGATGGTCCCGAGCAACATCTTTGCCAACATGGGCACGCTGACGCGAGGGATACCGGGTTTCTTCGAACCCAACCCGAGCGCCCTGTTCGGGATCAACCGGGAAGTGGGCGTTGAGAACGCCTCCTATTACTCCACGGATCCTCTGAAGAGGACACTCGGCAACCTAGTCGACTTCGACTATCTAAACCGGCGCCATACGCGATTGACGGTCGGCGCGGTCAACGTCAACACCAGCGAACTCAGATACTTCGACAGCAGTCAGATGCCGCTGTCGGCGGCCCACATCATGGCGTCGGGCGCCTTGCCGCCGGCCTTCCCGGCCGTGTGCATCAATGGCGAACCCTACTGGGACGGCGGGGTCTATTCCAACACTCCGATAGAGGTCGTGCTCGACGCGCGGCCGCGGCGCGATGCTTTGATCTTCGCGGTCAATATGTGGCAGCCGCGGGGCTCCGAGCCAAAATCGATCTGGCAGGTCATGGGGCGACAGAAGGATCTCCAATACGCCAGCCGTGGCAGAAGCCACGTCGCCCGCCAGGAGCAATTGCATCGGCTCAGGCACGTCGTGCGCGAGATGGGGAAACTGGTGCCGGAGGAGCGGCGCGACGATCCGATGTTCAAGGAACTCGCCTCCTATGGCTGCCCTTCGGTCATGCACCTCGTTCGGCTGCTTTCGCCGCGCCTCCACGGCGAGGACCATACCAAGGACATCGACTTCACCCGCTCAGGCATCCGCACTCGCTGGCAGGCGGGATACGAGCATGGGCAGCGCGTCCTCTCGGAAAAGCCGTGGGAGTGCGAAGTCGACATGCTGCAAGGCATCGTCATCCACGAATCCCAAGAGTGAACGGTTCCGGAGAAGGAACGGAGAATTCCGATGCAGATCATAACTCCGGGCATGCGGCTCATTCCGGAAGCGGTGCTCGCCAATAACGCAGCGCTTTTCCGCACGATCCCTGAGACACCCTCGCACCGGGACAAATCGCTGCACCGCGTGGTCATCGTCGGTGGCGGCGCAGGAGGGCTGGAACTGGCGACCCGTCTGGGCCGCAAGTTCGGCAAGGGGCGGCTTTCCGTCACGCTGGTCGACCGCAGCCGCACCCATATCTGGAAGCCGCTGCTGCATGAGGTGGCGTCCGGCGCGCTGAGCGCATCGCACGACGCGGTCGAATACATCGCCCATGCCAGCCGCAACCACTATCGATACCGTATCGGCGAGGTCGTCGGCATCGACCGTGCGAAGCGCCAGATCTTCGTGGCACCCAGCTTCGATGACAACGGCAGGCAGATCATACCGCCACGGGTGCTGGGCTACGACACGCTGGTCATGGCCGTCGGCAGCGTCAGCAACGATTTCGGCACGCCGGGCGCTGCTCGCCACGCCATCTCACTCGACACGGCGGAGCAGGCCACCCGTTTCAACAAGCGCATGATAGACGCATGTCTGCGGGCCAATGCTCAATACGAGCAGCTTTCGCCTGGACAGCTTCACTGCGTCATCGTCGGCGCCGGAGCCACCGGCGTCGAGCTGGCCGCGGAATTGCACAAATCGATGCGGGAAATTGCCTCGCACAATCTCGACAATATCGATTTCGAGAGGCTGATCCGCATCACCATCGTCGAGGCCGGACCGCGCATCCTGCCCGCCCTTCCGGAGCATATGGCCCACGCTTCGGCGCGCCTGCTCATCAAGCTGGGTGTGCAGATCCGATGCGGCATCAGAGTCACCGAAGTCACGGAAGACGGCATCCGGCTTGGCGAAAAACTGTTCCTGCCGGCCGAGCTCGTGGTCTGGGCGGCTGGGATCAAGGCGCCGGATTTTCTGAAAGACCTCGATGGTCTCGAAACCGACCGCATCAACCGCCTGATCGTCGACGAAACCTTGCGGACGGTCGGCGATGAGAATGTATTCGCGATTGGCGACTGCGCGAACTGCGTGCTGCCGGGCGATGACAGCGCCTTGCCGCCCCGAGCTCAGACAGCCCATCAGCAGGCAGACCACATGGCGAAGGTGGTTGCAGCACGTCTCGCGGGGCAGGCTGTGCCGGCCTATCGCTACCGCGACTATGGTTCCCTCGTATCGCTCGCCGACTACGGTGCGTTCGGCAGCCTGATCGGAGGACTGAAGATCGAAGGTCTCGTTGCGAGGCTTGCCTATCGCTCGCTGCACAAGATGCATCTCAAGGCAGTGCACGGCCTCGCGAAGACGGCACTGGCTTCGATCGGCGAGATGATCGTCAGGCGCGCCAGACCCCGGATCAAGCTTCACTGATGCATGTCGCCCAAAAGTGCGGAGCGGTTTTGGGAGAACGACATGCATCAAACAAAGAATGCATGTCGCCCAAAAGTGCGGAGCGGTTTTGGGAAAACGACATGCATCAAAACAAAGAACGCATGTCGCCCAAAGTGTGCAGCGGTTTTGGGAGAACGACATGCATCGAAACAAAGACTTGAAGCGCGTCGATCGAATCCGTTTCGACGCGACGCGCCTAGCGCGGAGGCGGCGCGATGGAAAAGTATGATGTGGTGATCCTCGGCGGCGGCAACGCCGGAATGGGTGTCACGGTCGCGACGCGCGCCGCCGGCCTTTCCGTGGCGATGATTGAGGCGCGCGATCTCGGCGGCACCTGCCCCAATCGCGGCTGCACGCCGAAGAAAGTCTTGGTCGCCGCGGCCCACGCGCTCGACGAGATCGAAAGGGCCGGCAGACATGAGATCAAGGTCGATAGGCCAAGGCTCGACTGGCGAGCCTTGATCGAACGGGAAAAGGAGATCATCAGGGACATCCCATCCCGACTGTCCGGATTGATGGCCAAGCGCGGGGTCGATGTCGTCTCCGGCCAAGCTTCATTCATCGGCAGCAACGCGATCCGTGTCGATGGCCGAGAACTCGAAGCCAGGAACATCGTCATCGCCACCGGCTCTAAGCAGCGTCCGCTGTCGATCCCGGGCGCCGAGCATTTGACGACTTCCGACGATGTGCTGAGCGATTCTGTGCTGCCGCGTGCGGTGGTTTTCGTCGGGGGCGGCGTCATCGCTTTCGAACTGGGGCATGTCTATGCGCGTGCCGGCGTCGAGGTCACGATCCTGGAAGCATTGCCGCAGCTCCTCGGAGGCTTCGACGCGGACGCCGTCGCTCAGCTCCACGCCGAGAGCGAGCGGCTGGGCATCAGCATCCATACCGTGGCTTGGGTGAAGAGGATCGACGAGGTCGATGGGCGACTGCGGGTGAGTTTCGTGAAGGACGGCGTCGAATGCCTGGTGGACGCGGATCGGGTCGTCAACTGCGCCGGACGCGTGGCCAATGTCGAGGGCCTCGATCTTGGGGCCGGTGTCATCGTGCACCGAGAGGGCCGTATCGAAATCGACGATCACCTGCGCTCGCGCTCCAATCCCGATGTCTATGTCTGCGGCGACGCGGTGTGGAACTCCCCGCAGCTTTCGCCGATAGCCACCTATGAAGGCGGGATCGTCGGCCGCAACATCGTCGACGGACCGAAGCATCGACCCGATTACAGTCATATCCCAGCCTCGCTCTACAGCATCCCGGCTGTGGCAAGCGTCGGACTGACCGAAGCCAAGGCGAGGGAACGGGGCCTTCACGTCAAGATCCATGTGAACGACATGCAAGGCTGGCTCTCCGCCAGGACCTATGCGGAGGCGGTCGCATGGTCGAAGATCATCGTCGAGGAGACGACAGATCGGATTGTCGGGGCACATCTGGTAGGCCACGCCGGCGAGGAGCTGATCCACATCTTCGCGCTGGCTATGAAGCACGGCATCCCGGCGCGGGCGCTGTCCGAGATGGTCTACGGGTTCCCGACTTTTTCAGCGGATATCAGGAATATGATGTAACGCGCCGATCCGAGGCGGCGAATGGAACATGAACCTGGCATGCATCGATGCACGTGGGGCATCGAAACCATGCAGGAAAAGCATGCTAAATGCCGAGGGGCTTCGGTGGTAGGCTGCGGGCGACATGTGAAAGTGCAGAAATGGCAGCCGAGGCAATGACATTCGAGCAATCCGTCCAGGCCGCCATCGCACTTGATGCGCCTCTCAACGAACGGCTGGCGGTAGTTGCCGCGGCGGTCCGACGCCTGAATTCCGAATTTGCGGACGCCGTGGACCGATTGGTGGATCGCCTGGAGAAGCTGGGAGCCGGCGCCATGGCTCCGGTTGCCGGCGAAGTCATGCCGGGGTTCCTGCTGCCCGACGACGAGGGCAAGCTTGTCAGCCTGGCAGAGATGCTTGCAAAGGGCCCAGCCGTCGTCACCTTCCAGCGCGGGCATTGGTGTCCCTATTGCCGCGTGAACGCCATCGGCATTGTCGAGGTGCAGCGCCAGATCGCGGAACTGGGAGGCCAGGTGGTCGTGATCATGCCGGAGCGGCGCAAATTCGCGAAAGCCATGAAGGCCGCGGTCGGCGCGCAGTTTCCGTTCCTGATCGACATGGATAACGGCTATGCCCTGTCACTCAACCTTGCGATCTGGGTCGGAGCCGAGATGGAGCGGCTGATGGGGGTTGGTTTTGATCTGCCGAGCTACCAGGGCAACAGCAGCTGGTTTCTGCCGATACCCGCAACCTTCATCGTCGGAACGAACGGGATCATCACCGATCGCTTCGTCGATCCGGACTACCGCCGTCGGATGGATATTGACGACTTGATCGCCGCCCTCAGGCGGGCTCGCTGACGCCGAAGGATGACCAGTCGGCCGATCTCAACAGGTTGAGCAGCGTCGTCGCGACCGGCGAGCGCTGCCTGCCGGCAACCGCATAGACGGAAACGATCCGCGAAACGTCGAGATCGCGGAGCTTGAGCCGGCGGGTGTTCGCGGATCGGGGTGCCGTAAGCGAGACAAAGCCGACCCCGGCATTGGCCTCGAGCAACGCAAGAAGGTCCTGGTCGGTCTCCACTTCATGTGCAGTCCGAGGCGAATAGCCTTTTGCGGAAAGGCAACGCGACAGTTCCTCGCTCGTCTCCCAATCGATCCGGCTGAGCACGGGTTCGGCGGCAAGCTGAGCCAACGCGACGTCGGCCTCATTGCGGCGCGCCAGCGGATGATCGGAATTCACGGCGAGCTCGATCCCCTCCTGGAAAAGTGACCAAGTGTCGAGGCGATCCCAAACCTGGCCCAGCGGACCGGCAACGGCCAATTCGACCTCACCATTCTTGAGCGCCTCTACCACAGCCGCCGGCGAGCCGCGGTGGATTTTGAGATGCGCGCCGGGATAGGCCCGAAAAAGCTCGGTGAACGGCGAAACCAGCAGCGCAATATTGATGCTGTTCGAAATCGTGACGTTGAGAGGCGCGACGTCGCTGCTTTGCACTGCCTTGGCTAGTGACTTGGCAGAGGTCGCCGCGTCGTAGCACTGCTGCAGCAAGGGCAGCATGCGCCGGCCAAGCTCGGTCAAGTGGGAATGCTGGCGTTCACGACGAAGAAGCTCTCCGCCTAGCTCCTCCTCCAGCGTCTTGATGGCTCGCGTCAGCGCGGGCTGCGTGACATTGCACTCCTCGGCCGCTCTGGTGAAGTTCAACGTGCTGGACAGGGCCAGAAAATATCGGACCTGCTGCATCTCCATGAAATTTCGCCCCCTCAGCGAAATCCGGCTTTTCAGGCACGGCTAAATTCGTTGCTATGCTAACGCAACCGGAAATCCAAGCAAGGTCGAGGGACGATTCGCCTAAACTTGGCTCCGCGAGACAATTGTGACGCCGGCTGCAACGGGTGGGTCTACCGCCGTCCTTCCCAGGCCCTATGAGAGGCGTGGATGCGCGGCATACACGTTGGCGCCATTGACAACCATCAAGCTGCTCGAGGAGGAGACCGGTATGCCCCTTCGCCTGCCGATGATCCGGCACCTGAAATCCCCCGACCTGTTTGCCGCGATCGACCGTGTGCCGGCGCTTGGCACGCCGGCTGGCGGGCGTACGTTCGAGGTCTTCAATCCATCGACCGGCGAACTGCTGGCGGAACTTCCCGACATGGGCGTCGAGGAGACGCGCGCGGCGATTGACAAGGCCTATGTCGCTCAGGCCGAATGGGCAGCGCTGACCGCCCGCGAGCGCAGCGAAATCTTGTGGCGCTGGCATCAGTTGATCGTCACCCATACCGACGATCTCGCCGCTATCCTCACCGCCGAGATGGGCAAGCCGCTTGCCGAAGCCAGATCGGAAGTCTCCCATGCAGCCGCCTACCTGCAATGGTACGCCGAGGAGGCCAATCGTATCTATGGCGAGACGATCTCGGCGCCATCGACGGACCGCCGCATGCTGGTGATCAAGCAGCCTATTGGCGTCGTCGGCACGATCACGCCATGGAATTTTCCCGCATCGATGGTGGCGCGCAAGATCTCGCCGGCGCTGGCGGCGGGCTGCGCCATCGTGCTGAAGCCTGCCGAGCAGACGCCGCTTGTCGCGGGCGCCATGTTCGCGCTCGCCGCCGCGGCCGGTTTTCCCGACGGTGTCGTGAACCTTGTCTATGCCTCCGAGGGCGCCGCGGTGGGGCGTGAGCTCTGCCACAATCCCAAAGTGCGCAAGATCAGCTTCACCGGATCGACCGAGGTCGGCCGGCTGCTCATGCGCCAGTGCTCGGACCGGATCAAGAAGGTCAGCCTCGAACTGGGCGGTAATGCGCCTTTCATCGTCTTCGACGATGCCGACATGGATGCCGCCGTGGACGGGGCGATCCAGGCGAAGTTCCGCAATGCCGGCCAGACCTGCGTTTCGGCGAATCGCCTTTACGTGCAGTCGGGCGTTCATGACGAGTTCGTCGATAAATTCGTGGAACGGGTTCGCCAGCTTCAGGTCGGCGACGGTTTCGATCCCGATGTCGCCATCGGCCCGCTGATCGACAGGCCGGCGCTCGCCAAGATCGAATCCCATATCGCCGATGCCGTTGGAAAAGGCGGTGCGATCCGGTGCGGCGGCGGTCGGATTGGCAGAGACGGCACTTTTTTCCAGCCGACCGTCCTTACCGATATTTCCAGCGCAATGACGGTGGCGCAAGAGGAGACATTTGGGCCATTGGCCCCGGTCATCCGCTTCGAGGATGCGGATCAGGTCGTGCGTGAAGCCAACGACACGATCTACGGCCTCGCCGCCTATTTTTATGCCTCCAACCTGAAGCGGGTCTGGCGTGTGGCGGAGGCCCTGGAATATGGCATGGTCGGCATCAACACCGGACGCATGTCCTCGGAAGCCGCGCCCTTCGGCGGCGTGAAACAGTCAGGCATCGGGCGGGAGGGTTCCCGCCACGGCCTCGAGGATTACCTCGAGATGAAGTATCTCTGCATGGGCGGCATCTGAGTAAAACGACCAGGCCGCTTTTTGAAGAACGATGTGCCGCGGAATTGTCGCCCGCGGAGGCCGTTGGGGTTCCGCCCGCAGGGTCAGTTGCTGATATGCGACAATGCCAGGTCGGTCTCGTCCTGGGCCTCCAACAGGAGTTCCTCCGCCGACCGGAACATGTCCTCGAACGCCAGTTCATGCTCGAAGACAACGCCGCCGACGCGGATGGCAAGCACGTCCTTGTCGCCTTTTGGCGCGAAATAGATCTGTCCGACCGCGTCTCGAACGCGTTCGCCGATCTCCTTGGCGTCCTGCTTCGTCGCGCCGGGGAGGAAAACGCCGAACATCGAGTTTCCGATGCGCCCGATCAGATCGTCCTTGCGCAACGAGGACTTGATGGCCGAGGCGATGAGCCGCAAGGCCTCGTCGCCCCAGCCAAGACCGAAGCGCAAATTGATCGATGCAAGATGCTCCGGGTGAATGACGAGAAAGGCGCCGGAGCGCGGGCCGGACGGTCTCGCCGCCCGTCTGTCGACCATCGAGGTGAACACCGCCCCGTTGAGACAGCCCGTCAGGCGATCGTAGGTGCCGGACCTTGTGAGTTCCTGCCGGTAACGGCGGAGCTCGACCTCTCTCCAGCCGAGCAGGGCAAAAAGCGGCAGACCGATGATGATTGGCAGAAGCGCCGCCGTGATGATGCTGCGGCCGAACGGCGTCAGCACGTCGCTGAGCAGGAGCAGATAGTTGAGGCCGAGCGACAGACCCACGCAGGCGGCGGTGCCGAGCAGGGACAGCCAAAGGACATGCTTCCAGGCCCCTGCCGGTGCAGTCTCGTTTTTCGTACTCACTGGCCAATCTCCTGTTGGACGCATTGGCTTAAAGGCGGGGTGTTACGATTTCTGTTTCAGCGGGGCCTACAATTTGAAGGAATTCAGCGTCTTTCTCCGTGGGCAGCGTTGGATGGGCATTCGCCTGCGGCCGCGGCCTAGGCTCGCTTCGACGATCCGATTCGGTCGCAGCTCGGCATTTGGTAGGATCGCTGAACTTTTTTAACCATTCCGTTATTGCGTAATTCCGAACGGAAAGCCGTCACGCGCCTTTCGTGGGATGGCCTATTGCGGCGGGCCGAAGATGCCCATCTGGGCGCCCCGGGCCACGGCCTCGGCCTTGCCGTAGAGTCCGCTGGGCGTCGCCATCGCCCAGCCATTGGCGACGAGCCAGGCGCCGACGTCCTGCTTGCCGAGCGTGCAGGGCGCGGCGATGGCGAAGCGGTCGCCATCGGGCGGAAGGACGCATTTGAGCGCCCGGCCGCGCAGCCAGGCGTTGAAGGCGGCGCGGGCGCGCTGGCCGCAGGGCCAGATGGCGTCGCCGAACGAGCAGGTCCTGTCGGGGTCGATATCGACCGCGCCGCTGATGATGACCCGGCGTCCCATGGCTTCGAAGACCGCTGACGAGACGCCGACCGGACGATAAAGCAGCGTCTCACGCCAGTCCCGCGGCATCGCCGTCTTCGGCGGCGAGGCGAGCCCAAGCTCTCCAAGCGGCGGGCGGGCCTCGATACGCTCGATGCCCGCCACGTCGAGCGGCGGCGGCGCGATGAGATCCTCGGCGATCCGGCGCGCCGGCGGGCCGGGCCGTGCGTCAGGAACGGGGACGTGAGGAGCAGGTCGCGCTTCGCCTGCCTCCGGGGTCGTCTGATAGGAGGGGAGGGTGGTCGGCAACCAGTGCCTGGACCCGTCAATCAGCAGCGCGCCGGCGACCAGCCCAAGGCCGCCCAGCATCGCGGCAAGCCGGCCGGTCGATTTCACCTCGCCCACAAGCGCGCCTCATCGTTTCGCCGCATCATACATTAGGCACTGGCGACATTGCTTGAAAAGCAAGGCGTTGCGTTAAGCCTCGCGCAACCAATGCGGCCTACATTCAAGCATCGGTTGTCGAGGGGATGACATGACGCGCAAGCCGACACTGCTCTTTGCCTTCCCGGCGCTCATGCTGTTCCTGCTGGCGGCGGAGCGGACCGCGACATTCCTTCTCGGAACCTATTCGGCGAGCCCCGCCATGTGGCGCGTCTGGCTCGAGCTGCGGCCCTTCTCGACGATGTTCTGGCAGCAGGTGGACTTCTATCTCGGCGGCTCGATGGCTCTCGACGCAGCCATCATCCTCGCCGCGTCGGCCGCCTGCTGGATCGCCTGCCAGGCAAAGAGGTCAGCCGGCTTTTTCCTCGCCAACCATGCCGCTCTGCTGTTCGCCGGACTGATGATCGCGGTCGGCAGCCATTCGGAAACGGCGAGCACGATTGCCACCTTCACGGCGCCGCGCGGCTTTCAATTCTCGCTGATGATCGACTTCAGCTGGAAGAACAGCCTGGTGCTGTGCCTTGGCCTCGCGGCCTGCGCCTATTGCCATGTCGCTTTCCTGCGCGAGGCGAGGCTGCGCACGGAAGCCCGCACCGTCCGCATCCTGGCGCTGCAGCGCGATCTTTAGGCCTTTGGCTTCCTGACCGAAGTGCCGCCCGCTGTTGCCATGGGCGACGTCAGTTGATCTTCTTGTAATAGACCTTGCCGTCCGCCTGCTGGATGCGCTGGTAGGACGGGTTGGGTCCAGGCGGCGCGACCTTCCGCTTGAACATCGGCGAGGCGTTGTCCGGCTCGGCGGGATTCTCGACCGCGGACGCCTCCGCCACGGTCGTGCCGGCGAAACCAGGTTCTGGCGCGCGAGGCGTCTCCGCCTCGGTGGCGACCGGCTGGCCCTGCTCCAGCTTGGCCAGGTTGCCGTTGATCTGGCCGAAACCCGCCTGCAACTGGCGGTCCAGCGTTTCGAACCGGCTCTGGAAGCCGTTGTTGACCGTGTCGATGCGGGCGCCGATCCGCTGCTCGAACTGGCCGAGCTGCTCCAGCCGTGTCTCCATCGCCCGCAGGTCGTTGACGCCGCGATAGAGATAGACGGCGGCCGTCACGTTGACGGCGGTGACGAGCGCGGCACCCACCGCGACGGCGCCGATTATTCTCGCCCGGTTCGGCTTGCCGGGCGCCTTTTCCTGCTCGCCGAGTTCGATTGCCGGAACGTCCGGTACGCTGATCATCGTCATTCAACCACCACCTTTGCGCCCACCGCCACGCGCTTGAAGAGATCGATCACATCGGTATTCGTCAGTCTAAAGCATCCGGACGTGCCGTCAAAGCCGACACCCTTGGGATCGTTGGTGCCATGGATGCGATAGAGCGTGTCGCGCCCGTCGCGCGAGAGATAGAGCGCCCTGGCGCCGAGCGGATTGTAGGGGCCGGCCGGCACCATCGCCGGCAGTTCCGGCTGGCGGGCGCGCATCTCCTTGGGCGGACGCCATTGCGGCCATTCGGTCTTCGATGCGACCTTGACCGTCCCCGTCCAGCCGAACCCGTCGCGGCCGACGCTGATCTGGTAGCGCAGCGCCTGGCCCGGGCTCGTCACCAGGTAAAGCGCCTTTTCGGTCTTGCGGATGATGATCGTGCCTGGCTGCTCGCCGGTCTGGAAGGCGACCGTCTTGCGCAGGCTGGGTCCCATGGCGGGAAGCGGCGGCAGGCCCGATC